>CAZRMB010000027.1:12281-17122 GCA_964600925.1 uncultured Syntrophomonas sp. | reverse complement strand
CCGGCCACCTGCCAGCTTCTTTCCTTGAGACGGGGAAACAGGGCATACATTTTTTCTATATCTTCTTCAATACCGACTTTGTCTTTGCGAGCATAAGCCCCCATTTTCAGGTTTTCCAGAACGGTCAGATTGGCAAAAATACGGCGCCCTTCCGGAACCAAGGTAATGCCGCTTCTTACGATCGCCACCGTGTTTTTTCCGGTGATATCCTGGTCTTTAAAAGTGATATTGCCCGAGGCTACCGGAACCAGATTGCTGATCGCTCTGAGAAGTGTGCTTTTACCTGCACCGTTGGCACCTACCAGCGTAACGATTTTGTTTTCCGGAACCTCTAGTGAGGTACCCTTTAAAGCATGGATACCTCCGTAAAAAACATTTAAATCCTTAATTGTCAGCATCTATATCCACCGCCCCAAGATAAGCTTCGATTACTTTAGGATCATTTTGAATTTCTGCCGGATTACCCTTGGCCAATGTTTCGCCATAGTCCAGTACGTAAATTTTCTCGCAAATTCCCATAACTACTTCCATATGATGTTCGATCATCAGGACAGTAATGTTAAATTCATTCCTGACCCGGGCTACAAAATCCATAAGATCCAGTGATTCCGCCGGATTCATGCCCGCTGCCGGCTCATCCAGCAGCAAGAGGTTGGGACCAGTTGCCAGTGCCCGTGCAATTTCCAGACGCCGCTGTTTGCCATAAGGCAGAGAGGTGGCTGCTTCATTGCATACATCATCCAACTGCACTTTTTCAAGCAAGTCCATACAATCTTCATAGTTTTGTCGGTTGGCTCTGTTGTAACGTGGCAGTCCCAGGACTGCTTCCATCAAATTGGCCTGCAACCTGACATGTTTGGAGATCATTACGTTTTCCAGCACCGTCATCGATTGAAACAACCGAATGTTTTGGAAGGTGCGGGCGATGCCCAGGGCGGTTATTTTATCAGACTTCATACCGGTGATATCTTTATCCTGAAAATAGATCCGTCCGGAGGTAGGTTTGTAAACGCCGGTGATCATGTTGAAAACCGTTGTTTTGCCGGCACCATTGGGCCCAATCAGACCAACGATACTGCCCTGATTTACTTCCAGGGCCAGTTCTGAAACAGCTCTCAGACCGCCGAACTCCATGGTTATATTATCTGTCTTTAAAGTTAATGCACTCATGCGGCTTCACCCCGCTTTCTGGCTTTTATCCGGTCAAATTTCCTCAATACCCAGTCCCAATTGAATTCCTTGGTACCCATCAGGCCCTGGCGATAGAAGAGTATGACCAGGAGCAGCAGGGCGGAAAAGATGACCATGCGCATACCTGATAAACCGGGGATATTAAGTCCCAGAATACTTATGGGTTGTTCCACCACCCGCAGTACTTCCATCATGATGGTAATGACCACCGCAGAAATGACAGAGCCGGTCAGACTTCCCATGCCGCCCAGCACGACGATCAACAGGATCTGGAAAGTAAACAGGAATCTGAACATGGTCGGGTCGATCGAAGTAATTAAGAATCCCATCAGGGCACCGGCAATGCCAGCGAAAAAGGCGCCAACGGTGAAAGAAATCAATTTGTGTTTGAAAATACTGATGCCCATGGCTTCAGCAGCGATCTCATTGTCGCGGATGGCGCGGAACGCATACCCCCAACTGCTGGTATTCATCCTTTTAAGGACCAGCAGCGTTAGGATGGCTGCGCCCCAGTATAACCAGATACTGCTGATCGAGGGGATGTTTTTTAGTCCCAGCGAACCATTGGTGATGGAAGTTGTATTGGTAACAATGATGCGGATAATCTCCGCAAAACCAAGCGTGGCGATAGCCAGATAATCGTCGCGTAGGCGCAACGCCGGGAAGCCAACCAGAAAACCAAACAATGCCGCTACCAATCCTGCTGCAATGATAGCCGGGAATATAGGCCATTCTATTTTAGCCAGGATAGGAATGATTGGCTCCATGTAATAGATCAGTTCCTTGCTGGCCGGAGACATGGTCAAAATAGCTGCCGTGTAAGCACCGACACACATAAAACCGGAATGGCCAAGAGAGAACATGCCGGTAAAACCGAGCACCAGATTCATACTTAATGCAAGAATCGCGTATATGGCGGCCAGATTCAGCACCCGGATATAAAAGCTGTTCAGGTAGTACTCAGCCAGATACAGCAGGCCGCAGACCAAGACCAGCACTATTAGAGTAAGGATGTTTTTGCTGCGATTATTTTTGTCCATAGATCACACCTTCTCCACAACGTTTTCGCCCAGTATACCGCCCGGTCTGAACAGGAGTATTAAAATCAGAATAACAAAGGCAAATGCATCCCGATATCCTGATACGCCCGGAAAGAAACCGACCAGCATTACTTCGCAAAAACCGAGCACAAACCCGCCCAACATGGCACCGGGAATGCTGCCGATGCCGCCCATGACTGCGGCAATGAAACATTTTAAACCAGGGAAAACGCCCATTAAAGGATCTATCTGAGGATACTGCATGCTCCACATCAGTCCGCCGATCGCGGCTAATCCGGAACCCACTGCAAAGGTAGCGGTGATAACTTTATTAACGTTAACAGCCATCAGGCTGGAAGTTTCAAAATCACGGGAAACCGCGCGCATGGCCATACCTATTTTAGTCTTCTTTACCATCAAGGTAACGGCGATCAGTAATAAAATCGTTACGGTCGGGATAATGATCGTCAGGGAAAGGAACGAGATATTTCCGACATGAATGTTCCAGACCAATTCCGAAGGTCTGGGAAATGATTTGGGACGGGCACCAATGGCTACGATGCCGATGTTTTCCAACAGGAAGGAAACGCCGATAGCGGAAATAAGGACCGATATGCGCGGTGCATTGCGCAAAGGACGGTAGGCTGCCTTTTCAATCCCGATTCCCAGCAGGGTGGTCAGGACAATTGCGATGGCAAATGCGATATACCATGGCATTGAGAATATCAGGATGCCGTAAAAAGCAATATAGGATGCTACCATCAATAAATCGGCATGGGCAAAATTTATTAGCCGCAAAATACCATATACCATGGTATAGCCTATGGCGATAAGCGCATAGAGGCTGCCCAGGGTAATGCTGTTGGCTATATTTTGCAGGAAAATGTCCATGGTCAAGTGTTATCAGCTCCTTTAATTCGATCAAGGGTATATATAATTCATGATGCAAGCTGCGAACAAAATAGATGCTCCCCTCTTGTTTTACAAGAGGGGAGCCGATTATTACGTTGAAACCTATTTGGGATCTACTTTGCCTTCATATACGAACTTGCCATCGGCAACTTTCTTGATAATAGCTGTCTTGGTAGCGTCACGGTTTTCATCAAGCGTGATGATGCCGGTTGCTCCCTGGAAGTCTTTGGTTTTAGCCAGTGCTTCCTGGATCTTTACTGAATCAGCAGAATTTGCTCTGGTGATGGCATCCAGGGCCAGTTTGTAAGCATCATATCCCAATGCGGCGAAAGCATTGACTTCTTTGTTCGGATACGCTTTTTTGTATTCATTCAGGAATTTGGTCGACTCATCAGTTACAGGCTGTTCAGCCGTAAAATGGGTGCTGAAATAAATATCTTTGTAAGCTTTGACCTGATCCAGGAATTCCTGTGCTTCCCAGGTGTCTCCACCCAGTATGGGAGCTGTGATACCCATTTCGCGTGCTTTGGCAACCATCAGACCACATTCCAGGAAGTTACCGGGGGCGAAGATAACATCAGCATTCTTGGATTTGGCTTCGGTCAATTGAGCGGAAAAATCTTTGTCACCGGTGTTGTAATTTAATTTAGCAAGAATGGCGGTATCGCCATTGGTTGCTTTGAAGGATTTTTCAAAATAATTGCTCAAACCGACTGAATAATCCTGCTGAACGTCCTGGATAATAACAGCCGTTTTGGCTTTTAAGGTCTGGCTTGCATAATTGGACATTACCGTGCCCTGGAAAGGATCGATGAAACATACTCTGAAGTAGAATTCGTTACCAAGTGTTACTGCAGGATTTGTGGGTGAACATCCGATTACCGGTACTTTTGCATCTTTGGCTACCGGACCGCCGGCCATTGAAACGGAACTGCCGTAACTTCCGATGATTACGTTGACCTTATCCTGGTCAACCAACCGGGCTACGGCATTGGCTGCTTCTGCCTTGTCACTCTTGTTGTCGACAACGACCAGTTCGACTTTTTTGCCCATCACTTCCGGATAGAGCTGGTTGGCCAGTTTGATCCCTTCGAGTGTCATTTGTCCGCCGGCTGCATTGGTACCTGTCAAAGGCTCATAGACCCCGACCTTGATAACATCCGACTGATCAGCTGTTTTGTCTGTGGCTTTTTGGCCGCAGCCGGTCACAGCCAAAGTAGCGATCATGACTGCAACGAGTAGGATAACCCATTTCTTGTTTACTCTCCTCAAAACATCAACCCCCCAATAAAATTTTCCGAATTGCATCTGCAATAAATTGGAGACGCATTTTCTGAATTAATACTATCATTTTGAATACATTAAATCAATTTGTGACATTTTGAAAATATGGGATTCTACAAGATTCCGTATTCACTCAGACGACGGTATAATGTACGCCTGGACATGCCAAGAGCTTTGGCTACTTCAGTCTTGTTATATTTGTACTTGGCCAGGCAATCCAGAATAAGCTGCTTTTCAACCACCGCAACGGTCTGGGTTTCCGGATTCGGCGCAGGGCTGGGTGATTTGGGGATAATATATTGATTGATCAGATCATAGGTAATTTCATTATTGGTTGCCAGTTGGGTCGAACCTTCAATTACATTCTGCATTTCCCTGACATTGCCTGGCCAATCATAATTCAAAAACGCTTCT
>CAZRMB010000027.1:10453-12181 GCA_964600925.1 uncultured Syntrophomonas sp. | reverse complement strand
GGCATGTCGCCAATTTCGTCCAGGAAAATTGTACCCTGGTCGGCCAATTCGAACTTGCCTACATTGCCTCCCTTGCGTGCCCCGGTAAAAGCACCGTCTTCGTAGCCGAATAGCTCGCTGGCGATAAGATCGCGGGGCAATGCCGCACAGTTGATCGCCAAAAAGGAATTATTCTTGCGAGGACTGGCATTATGCATGGCCTGGGCGATGATATCCTTGCCGGTCCCGCTTTCTCCCAGCAGCAGTACATTTGAGGAAGAAGAAGCCGCAGCTTTGGCAGTCTTGATGATCTGCGTGAATTTTGGATCTTTGGCCACAATGTCGTCAAACGTAACTTTGGCTCCACCGCCGATATAATTTCGCACCAGACGGTTGATGCGATGGCTTTCCCGTACGATCACCACCGAGCCTCCATCGGCCACATCGACATTTTTGAGCGGGTTGCAGGTAACGCTGCAGTGCACCGATTCTTTGCCAATGGTGAGGGTGAAGTTTTCGTCAGTGGTTGTGTGACCCTGGGTTATTTTATTAATGAAGTAGTGGTTCTCTTTGTTGTTGCCAAAGTATTCATATATATTGTGATCGATAACATTTAGTTTATCCAGCTTGAAGATACGGGCACAGTTCTCATTCATATAGGTTATATTCCCGTTCAGATCAATCGTAAACAAGCCTTCCATCATCGAATCCATAATCAGTTCATTATAACGGCGGGCCCTTTCCATCGCCATGATATATTTTATATGTTTGCTGGCAGCTACTACCATGCCAAGCGTGTGACTGTTGACCTTGCTGTAGGGAGCAACCATCCCCAGACCGCCAACAATTCTTCCCTGGTCGATCAGTGGAGCACAGGAACAGGCTGCTACATGGGAAAATAAACAAAAATGCTCATAGCCGAATACGGATATCGGTTTGGCCAGGGCGATGGCCAAACAGCCAGCATTGGTGCCGACCATTTCTTCCCCCCACATGGAACCTTCTACCAAATAGGCATTGTCAGACCAGGCCAATGACTCCGCATCCCCTACTGTTTTAAGCAGACAAAGGTTGGCATCGGACAGTACAACCACAAAACCTGTACCGGCAACAAATTCATACAGACTGGACATGACTCGCTCACTGGCTTCAATCAAATTACCGACATTATCCTGGGCCTGATTCAGCTCATAGCGTGTGCAGACATACGGATTTTCCCGCAATTGTGGGTTGAGATTATAGTCATAGCAGCGTTCCCATGAATCCCTGACCTCAGGGCGCAGCGTATTCCTCAATTCAGGTTTGGTGTGAAGCTCTTTCCATTTACTGCGGACTTCCCATTTTGTCATAATGTAATCTCCTCCTGGCGGGAATAATCGAAAACAAAGAATTTCATAACTTAATATAGCATTTGTTACTCTGCGGCACAATATGGTACATGATGTAAACGGGTGTGTCTCAAAATGTAATGGCTATTTTTAACAGCAAAAGCCAGTTTTAAGGGATATTATTTAAATATTCAGTATGGCATGAAAATTGCGAACGAATATAGATATTCGGCAGGATGTTTTGGGAAATTCAGCACAGCTGCACATTTGCGTATCAGAATGACACATGGATTGGGACAGTGCGAACGTTTTGTGTAAATGAAATCATTGCTATTTTCTCGTAATTTATTATGAAAAAATAAATCATCTGAACAAAATCCATCTGTATCTGTATAATGAGTATAATAAATCAATCTGAATA
>CAZRMB010000027.1:8853-10353 GCA_964600925.1 uncultured Syntrophomonas sp. | reverse complement strand
TCAGGGAGATGTCTGGGCCAACTTCCGTTTCCAGGCACGTCTGGCACGTATCAACCTGGCCATGCGCAGAGCTCCGCAGCCTATTATTGCTATGGTACATGGTGCCGCTGCCGGGGAAGGATTCAGTTTTACCCTGGCGTCTGATATTCGCGTAATAACCCCGGATGCTCGCTTCTGCGCTGCATACATCAACATAGGCCTGGGTGGAGCGGACATGACCTGCAGCTATTTCCTGCCCAGATTGATTGGGGCGGGAAGAGCTTATGAATTTATGTACACCGGTGAATTCATGTCATCTGAAGAAGCCGTAAATCTGGGCTTGGTAAGCAAGGTAGTGTCGAGGGAAGAACTGTATGATGCCGCTTTGACTTATGCGCGCAAGCTTATGACCAAGAATCCCATGGGACTTTATCTCACCAAGGAAGCAATCAACATGAATCTGGATGCAGGCGGACTGGAACAGGCGATTTGCATGGAAGACCGCAATCAGGTCATGCTGACGCTGGCGTCAGGATTGAAATCCACGGTTAAATGATCAGCGGGAAATATTAATAAAATTAATAAGCACCGTTTGACAGAATGACACACTTCGGGCCAATCTGGCAAACGAAAAGCATAGGCAGAGCGTTTTTTATTGCGTTATAACGCATAGATTCGTTCTGCCTAAAATTTATTTCCAATCGTTGAACTTCGGTATAAACTCAACCAGCACGAGCATCTCCTCGCAGTCATCAAATAATAATCTTTAATGGCATCAATTTTGCAATAAGAGTATATCAATATAAGATTTACACATACAAAAATTTTATAAGTTTTATTGTTAAAAAATAGTTGGGAGGGGATGTTAATAACATAATTTACGAGTGTGTGATCATGTCGCGGGTCGACAGATGTAACATGATTGCAGTCGTATTTGATTCACGAAGACCATTTAGAGCAGCATGAACGAATTGCTAATGAGAAAGGGAGTATTGAAGTGTCATACAAATATTCATATAACACCAGAGATATAAAATTTATCCTTAAAGAATGGTTGCCCTTTGATGATGTTTTAAGCTGGGACAGATATAAAGATTATTATAGTAAAGACGATGTCGATGTAATCGTCGACCAGGTCCGCAAAGTAGCCGAAGATATCATTGCTCCTACCGCTGATGACGCTGATTCCATCGGTGCGCAATGGAGAGACGGACAGGTTTATCTGCCTCCTTCATTTGCTCCGGCGATCCGTTTTATGCACGAACAGGGCTGGGGTTCCAGCAACTTTGATTGGGATACTGAAGGCGGCATCCCGCTGACCATGTATTTCTTGCTGTGGGAAATGTGCTCGGCAGCCAACCCCGCTTTAATGTCCTATGTCTCCAACGGCGGCGCTGTATCCAATGTTATTTATCATTATGCCAGTGATGAACTCAAGAAAAAATTCCTGCCCAAACTGTATGATGGAACCTGGGGCGGAACCATGTGTCTGACTGAACCCAGTGTCGGTTCTGATGCCGG
>CAZRMB010000027.1:0-8753 GCA_964600925.1 uncultured Syntrophomonas sp. | reverse complement strand
CGTCTGGCTACTGCGGTTGCTTCCAATGCATACTGGGCTGCCAAGGACTATGGTAAAGATCGGGTGCAGGGAACCCTTCTGACCAATCCCAAAGCAGGACGCGTAACCATTAACCAGCACGAAGACGTAAAACGTATGTATCTGCTCAACAAAGCCACTACCGAAGCTTGCCGGGCACTGCTGGCCAAATGCTACTACTACGAAGACGGCAGAGAGTTTGCTCCAACTCCGGAACAAAGAAAAGCATTCCAAAACAAACTGGACGTGCTGACTCCGCTCTGCAAGGCTTATCCTTCCGATGAAGCCTGGGGTCTGATTGCTGAATCTCTGCAGTCTTATGGCGGATACGGATTCTGCGAAGATTATCCGGCTGCCAACTCGGCACGTGACTGCAAAATCTGGTCTATCTGGGAAGGCACCAACTACATCCAGGCGCTGGACTTGATTGGTCGTAAATGGACGCAGGGCAAAGGGGTTGCATTTGCTTCCGCGCTTAAAGAAGTAGAAGATTTCGTTGCAGAAAACAAAGGCAGCTTTGGCAGCCTGGAAAAAGAACTTGCCCATGTTGAAAAAGCATTGGCATCCTATCGTCAGATCCAGTTTGCGATCGGCGGTTATGCACAGAGCGGCAAACTTGGTTTGATGGGCGTTTACGCACGCCGCATCCTGACTGCGACTGCACAAGTCTATTGCGGCTATCTGCTGCTTGATCAGGCCAAAATAGCCATGAAACGCATGGAAGAGCTTGGACCGGATCATTACGACTATAATTTCTATCTGGGCAAAGTGTTCTCCGCTCGTTACTATTGTAATAATGCTGTTCCCAATGTATGGCATATTTTGGAACTCATCCAAATCGGTGACACTTCAGCCATGGAAGCTCCCGTGGAAATATTTGAATACTAAAATAGAACCCCAATTGCGTTGATAAAGCCCGTCTATTATTTAAAAATAATAGACGGGTTTTTGCCTCACTTATACATTTGTGCAAATATTTCGATTATATATCATTAAAAAATACCACAAAAATAGAGGAAATTTGTATTTTATAGCGAAGTATATTCAATAAACGAAATATAAATATTTAATTTAATATTGTATTGTATTGCTTGGAATGCTATAAAAGATATAATCATTTTATCAAACAGTAAATAACATAATTTGAAAGCAGGAGTAGTGATATTATGATTAATTCTTTTAGACGGCAGTACGAAGAAAAAATTATCAGTGCAGAGAAAGCTGCGGGAATGGTCAAATCAGGAGACCGGATATTTTACAGTGAATTTGCCATGTTCCCCAAGCTTCTGGATGAAGCACTGGCTGAGCGCATATCTGAACTTCATGATTTGGAACTGTATAGTGTTTTCTATACGCAGGTTCCCAAAGTAATTGAAGCCGACCCGAAACATGAACATATTATTGCGCAGGATTGGCATTTTGGACCAGTATCACGGCGACTTGCCGACGAAGACAAGTGCTTTTATGTGCCCATTTCTTATCATCAAGGCCCCAGGATAATCAATAAATACATCGAAAATGAAGTGGCTATGGTGGCGGTTGCCCCGATGGATGCCAAAGGATTTTTTAATCTGGGACCGACAAATTCCGTAACACCGGCTTATTTAAATAAATCAAAATTAAGAATACTCGAAGTAAACAGTTCTGTTCCGCATTGTCTGGGCGGCAACAGTGAAAATATCCATATCAGTGATGTCGATTACGTCGTTGAAGGCGATAATTATTCGCTGATTCAGCTGCCGGCAGCCAAACCGAAAGAATTTGATTATCAGATCGCTGACTACATTATGAACGAGATCGAAGATGGCGCCTGTTTGCAGATGGGGATCGGGAGCATGCCCAACCTGGTCGGGGCAAAAATCGCGCAGAGCGATCTCAAAGATCTTGGTATCCATACTGAAATGCTGGTTGATTCATGTATCGATTTATATGATGCAGGCAGAGTTACCGGCAATCGCAAGAGTATTGACCGCGGCAAGATGGTCTATAGTTTCGCTTTGGGTACTGACATGCTTTATAAGTTTATGGATAACAATCCGCTGTGTGCCTCTTATCCGGTCAGTTATACCAATGATCCGAGGATCATCGCTTTGAATGATAAAGTGATCGCGGTCAACAATGCTTTGGAGGTCGATCTGCTTTCACAGGTCAGTTCTGAATCATCCGGATTCAGACATATTTCGGGGACTGGCGGACAACTCGATTTCATTATGGGCGCATTCGCTTCCCACGGCGGCAAAGGATTTATCTGTTTGAGTTCAACCTATAGCGATAAGAACGGTCAGTTGCGTTCACGCATCGTTCCGAGTATGCAAGTTGGATCGGTAGTTACTGTGCCGCGTTCCATGGTTCAATATGTTGTTACCGAATATGGAATCGTACAACTGAAAGGGAAATCGACCTGGAAAAGAGCAGAGGCGCTTATAAGTATTGCTCATCCCACGTTCCAGGATGAACTTGTCAAGGCTGCTCAGGAAATGAAGATCTGGGTTAAAACCAATCAAATTGAGCCATAATTAGAAATTATTTAAACAATCAAATAGAAAAGTTAAGTTGCTGTTGCTCCCGGCATTTGTAACTTTATGGCACATTTTGCCGCGTAGTAATGGCACATTTTAACCATTCGCTAAATAAATATTTCACAAACTAATATTGTAATCCAGCCGCAAAGTCAACGGGGGAGCACGGAAATGGAGTTGAATGACACAGCACAGACATTATTCTGTGTGAACATTTAACTGGCATAGGAATTGCAATATCAGTCGATAGAGCTCTGAACGAATTTGAGGGGGGGGATAGGTAAGAAGTATAGAAGGGATTTTATTCAACGATGTTTTAAACGTCAAAATCTCATCTCATTTACAAAAGGCTAACCTAAGTGGATAGTAAGATTGGAGGTAAAAAATTTGAAAAAAAGAATTCGGAAAGTCGCAATACTTGGTTCTGGAACTATGGGTGGAGGTATTGCTGCATTATTAGCCGCTGCCGGCATCCGCAGCTACCTGCTGGATATCGTTCCCAGAGAACTTACTGATAAAGAGAAAAAAGCGGGCTTAACCACTGACAGCCCTGCTTTCAGAAACAGAATCGCTGCAGATAACAAAGCTCTTCTGTTAAAATCAAAACCTGCTCAATTTCAGACCAAATTTGATGCCGATCTGGTAACCATTGGCAATACTGAAGACCACATTGGTGTATTAGCTGAATGTGACTGGGTTGTTGAAGTTGTTCCCGAAGTTATGGCAATCAAAAAAGCTGTTCTGAAAAATATTGCTGCCAATATTAAACCTGGTACGTTTGTTACCAGTAACACATCCAGCATCTCCATCAACAAAATCGTTGAGGATATGCCGCTGGAGTTCAAAAAATATTGGATGGGAACCCACTTCTTCAATCCTGTAAGATACATGAAATTATTGGAACTCATCCCCGGCAAAGACACTCTTCCTGAAGTAGTAGACTTCTTCGCAGATTTTGGCGAAAGAATACTGGGCAAAGGTATTGTTTACGCCAAGGATACCCCCGCATTTGTTGCCAACCGTCTTGGCAACTGGGCTGGCCCCTCTGCTTGCAACCTGATGGTTGAACTGGGTCTGACCGTTCCCGAACTGGATGCCCTGACCGGTAGTGCGATCGGCCGTCCCGGAACCGGAACTTTTGGCCTGTTTGACATGGTTGGTGTAGATATAGCTGTTCTGTCCACGCTGGAAGTACAGCACAATGTTGATGACCCGGCAGAAAAAGCTCTGTACACGCCTCCTGCATTCCTGCAGAAGATGATGGACAACAAAATGCTTGGTGCCAAAACCAAAGGCGGCTTCTACAAGAGAGTCGGCAAGGAAAAACAGGTTTTGGACATCAATACCTTTGAATATGGCCCGGTTGTAAAACCTGATCTGGCCAGCCTGGCTGCTGCCAAAGCCGCCAAGGGAGTTCCTGCCAAAGTTACTGCTTTCTTTGAAGGCGACGACAAAGGAGCCAAGTTTGTATGGAAACATGTTGCAGGTCTGTTCCTGTATGCTGCTTCCAAGATTCCGGAAGTATCCGATGATATTCTCAACATGGACCGTGCTCTGAACTGGGGCTACAATCATCAAATGGGACCGTTCCAGCTGTTCTCAGCGCTGGATCTGCCCAAATATATCGCACGCATGAAAGCTGAAGGTATGGCTGTTCCTGCTTGGATCGATGAAATGATGGCTGCCGGCATTACTTCCTTCTACAAGACCGAAGCTGGAGTAGACTACTATTATTCAATTCCTGACAAGAAATATGTTCCGATCGCTGTAAGCCCGTCTGCAATCATTCTGCCGAAGCTGAAAGCCCAAAACAAGGTTGTTTCTTCAACTGCTTCCGGCACTCTGTATGACCTGGGTGATGGTGTTCTCGGTCTGGATACTCACAGCATGGCAAATTGTGTAACCATCGACCTGCTTGACACCATCGCAGCTGCTCAGGAAGAACTGAAGAAACCTGACTGGGATGGTATGGTTATCTCAGCAGCCGGAAAAGATTTCATGGGCAATGCGACCGATTTCTTTACCATGATGAATTATGCCAATGAAAAGAATTGGGACGCCATTGATGCCAATCTGAAAAAAGCGCAACAGGTATTTGATGCCAATAAATACAGCTTGAAACCAGTCGTAGTCGCTGCCAAAGGAAAAGCGCTTGCTGGTGGTGCTGATCTTATTACCCAGTGTTCAGCTGTTCAGGCTCTCGGCGAGACTTATGCCGGTCATATTGAAATCGGCTTTGGTTTGACGCCTGCCTTCGGCGGACTCAAAGAATCCGTTCTGAGAATTGTCGATCGGGTTTCCAAAGGCGACGGTGCTTTCCCGGTCAACTTTGTACAGCCGGAATTTGAAGCAATTGCTCAGGCCAAAGTTGGAACCAGTGCCAAAGAAGTTATTAATCTTGGTTTAATGCGCCCGACTGATGGTATTACCTTAGGCGAAGAGTTCTTAATTACCGATGCCAAGAAGAGAGTATTGGCAATGGTTGAAGCTAACTATTCCGCACCGGTTTCCAGACCTTTCAAAGCTTTTGGACAGACAGCTGTTGATATGCTGGTCGTTGGCACCAAAGGCATGATGTGGAATGGCGTTATCAGCGCATATGACTGGGAAATTCTCTGCGGTATCATTAACGTTTATGCCGGCGGCGGTGTAAGCACCGGTATGGAAATAACTGAAACCTATCTGGAAGAACTGGAAAGAGAACTCTTCCTGAAACTCATTGGTAATCAGAAGACTCTGGACAGAATTCTCAGCATGGTTACAAAAGGCAAACCGCTCCGTAACTAATCAAACTGAACACTTGTATTATTTTTCGAGGAGGTAATAAGATTGAGAGAAGCTGTTATAGTATCAGGTGTCCGCACAGCCGGAGGTAAAGCTCCGAAAGGAACCTTAAAAGATACCAGACCGGAATTAATGAGTAAACTCGTTATGAAAGAAACCATAAAAAGAGCCGGGGGCAAATTCGAAGCTGGCATGATTGACGATATTATTTGGGGTTGCTCAACTCCTGAACAGGTTTGCGGCATGAATCATGCCAGAATCGCTGCTATTTATGCTGACATTCCGAAAGAAGTACCGGCGGTAACCGTTAACCGTTTTTGTTCTTCAGGACTACAGGCCATTTCCATGGGTTCCGAAGCAATTATCAGTAACCGCTGCGATATTATTATGGCCGGTGGAACTGAACATATGAGCATGATCGCCATGGGCGGCGTGATAAGACCGAATCATGAGATGGCGATGGATGACTGGTATAGTACCGTATACACCAGCATGGGACAGACTGCTCAAAACGTAGCCGACAGATATGGCATCAGCAGAGAAGAAATGGACGCTTTTGGTGTTGCCAGCAATCTGAAAGCGGTTGCTGCCAGAGAAAGATTTAAAGAAGAAATCGTGCCGGTTCCGGTAACCACCACCCAATTGGTTGACGGCAAACGGGTCAGCAAGACTATCATGTATGACTATGATGAGGGAGCCAGAGCTGACATTTCCCTGGAATCCGTTGCCAAGGTAAGACCGGCATTTTCTCCGACCGGAACCATAACTGCTGCCAACTCATCACAGACCACCGATGGATCTGCAGCGCTGATTATAATGACTCCTGAAAAAGCCAAAGAATTAGGCTGCAAACCTCGCTTGAAATATGTTGGCTATGCAGTAGCAGGCTGCAACCCGGACGAAATGGGTGTTGGACCGAAATATGCTATTCCCAAGGCACTAAAACGTGCAGGACTTACCCTTGCTGATATTGGACTGATCGAACTGAATGAAGCGTTTGCTTCCCAGTCCATCTATTGCATTAAAGAATTGGGTATCAATCCCGATATCGTCAATGTAAACGGTGGAGCAATTGCAATCGGTCATCCGCTGGGATGCACCGGAGCAAAATTAACTGTTACCCTGATGCATGAGATGGAAAGACGCAACGTTAAATACGGTATGGTTTCCATGTGTATTGGTGGCGGCATGGGTGCTGCCGGTATCTTCCAACTTTGCGATTAATCTGATTCAAAATCAATAATAATCACCCTTAATACCTGGCGGCATGGTTTAATGACCATGCCGCCAGGTTTTTTGATATATAAATATAATGATTATCACAAGAGAAATCACGTTTTGTAAAAAATATATAAATATTAAATAAATAATAGAGCAATTGGGAAGGAAAACCAGATAAATAGTAGAATAGTAAATGAATAAACGAAAATTCTAAAGTAACAATTGAAAGGGGGGGTCGAGCAGGAAGGAATATAGGCAACTTGATTTAGGTAATGGATCATAGCGCCAAATCTAATCTCGTGAAAACAGGCTAACCTTAGTGGATAGTAAGATTGGAGGTAAAGAATTTTGAAAAAGAGAATTCGGAAAGTCGCAATAATTGGTTCTGGAACCATGGGTGGAGGGATTGCTGCGCATCTTGCCAATGCTGGTATCCGCAGCTACCTGCTGGATATTGTTCCCCGGGAACTTACTGATAAAGAAAAAGCTGCTGGTTTAACCACAGAAAGCCCCGCATTTAGAAACAGAATTGCTGCCGACAACAAGGCTATACTGATGAAGTCCAAACCGGCTTCATTTATGGATAAAGCCGAAGCTGATCTGGTAACCGTAGGCAACACCACAGACCATATCGGCGTGTTGGCTGAATGTGATTGGGTCGTTGAAGTTGTTTCGGAAAATATTAATATCAAAAAGATCGTTATTAAACAGATTGCTGACAATATTAAACCTGGTACTTTTGTAACCAGTAACACTTCCAGTATCTCCCTCAATAAAATTTGTGAAGACATGCCTTTGGAATTCAGACAGCACTGGATGGGCACCCACTTCTTCAACCCGGTAAGATACATGAAATTGTTGGAACTGATTCCTGCCAAAGACACCCTGCCCGAAGTGGTACAGTTCTTTGCTGATTTCGGCGAAAACGTTCTGGGCAAAGGCATTGTTTATGCCAAGGATACCCCGGCATTCGTTGCCAACCGTCTGGGTTGCTGGGCTGGACCTTCCGTAGGTAACCTGATGCTTGACTTGGGATTAAGTATTCCCGATGTCGATGCTCTGACCGGCGCCGCAATTGGCCGCCCCAAAGTTGGTACCTTTGGATTATTTGACATGGTCGGCGTTGATATAGCAGCAGCATCAACAGGGGAAGTTGCCCATAATGTAACTGATCCGGCTGAAATAGCAGCCTATACTTACCCTGAATTCCTGCCGAAAATGCTGGAAAAAGGCTATCTGGGTGCCAAAACCAAGGGTGGTTTCTATAAGAGAGTATCCGTTGACGGCAAAAAAGTAAAACAGGTTATCGATATCAATACGTTCGAATATGGTCCGATCGTAAAACCTGCTTTTGAATCCCTGGCAGCTGCCAAGAAAGCCCCGACCCTGGGCGCAAAACTGGAAGCATTTTTCGAAGGCAATGACAAAGGTTCTGAATTTATCTGGAAACATCTTACCGGTCTGTTCCTGTACACAGCTTCCAAGATCGGCGAAGTATCAGATGATATTCTCAACCTGGACCGTGGTCTCAAATGGGGCTACAACCATGACAAAGGCCCGTTCGAACTGTTCTCCGAAGTAGATCTGCCCAAATACATTGCTCGTATGAAGGCTGAAGGTATGGCAGTTCCGGCTTGGATCGACGAAATGCTGGCAGCTGGCATCACCAAATTCTACAATACTGAAAATGGTATTGATTATTTTTACGATATCCCGAGTAAAAAATATAAAGAAATTGGACATAAACCCCAGGTAATCGTTCTTAAAGAACTCAAAGCGCAGAGCAAAGTAGTAAAAGAAACTCCCAGCGGCACGATGTATGACCTGGGTGACGGAGTACTTGGCCTGTCAATGCACAGCATGGCCAATTGCGTTACCATCGACCTTCTGAATACCATTGCTGATGCCAAAGCTGAAATGGATAAGAACTGGGAAGGTTTGGTTATTGCGGGTGATGGACCTGACTTCATGGGCGGCGTTACCGACTTCTTCACCATTATGAATAATGCCAACGAGAAGAATTGGGCAGCCATTGAAGCAAATGTAAGACTGGGCCAGAAGGTATGTATGGACAATAAATACAGCCTCAAACCGGTTGTAATGGCAGTAAAAGGGAAAGTCCTCGGCGGCGGCTGCGAACTAATGACCCAGAGCTCAGCTATCCAGGCTGCTGGCGAAACTTATGGCGGCCAGATTGAAATGGGCTTCGGC
>CAZRMB010000026.1:15917-17377 GCA_964600925.1 uncultured Syntrophomonas sp. | reverse complement strand
GGTAAACATGTCAGGTTATTACCGGGCAGCGATCATCAACTCTTACTGGATGAAAATGAGATCCGGCAAATGATCTTAAATCTGATCCGCAACGGACTGGATGCCATGGATCCCGGGGGAACAGCAACCATAAGTATAGAAGAGACGGAAAGGGAAGTTATCCTCTGCGTTACTGATCAAGGCCGTGGGATCAACCCCAATATTATCGATTTGATCGGAACGCCTTTTGTCAGCAGCAAGGATAATGGCGTCGGGTTGGGATTAGCAGTATGTTATAGTATTGCCACCCGCCATGGGGCACGGATAGAATTTGAAACCGGGGACCAAGGAACGGTTTTCAGGATTTATTTCCCCAGGATTTTGTAGACGGTCACACACTCATTTACAGTAGCTTGACAATTGCTATAACTTGGGTAGGATAGTAGTTACAGACGGAGATAAGGAGCAGCTATGATCGAGGCAATCAAGGCATATATTGCCGTCCAGGGATTGATCAGACCCGGTGACAAAATTATTGTGGCAGTATCAGGGGGGCCAGACTCAATGGCCCTCTTGCATATTCTGTGGGAATTAAGCCTGGAATCAAGCTTCAGTCTTGTGGTTGCCCATATCAATCACGGATTGCGTCCGCAAGCCGGGCAGGAACAAGAATTTGTGGAAGAACATTGCCAACGACTGGAGATTCCTTGTTACGCAAAAACGATTGACGTACGCGAATTGGCCCGCCAGACCAAAACATCCCTTGAAGATGCCGGTCGTCAGGCCCGTTATGGATATTTCAACGAATTATTACAGGAATTGCAGGCTGATGCTATAGCGACGGCCCATCATCAGGATGATCAGGCTGAAACAGTGCTTTTACATCTGTTGCGTGGAGCTGGTATGCCGGGCTTGCGGGGTATTATGCCGCGTAACGGCAAGCTTATTCGTCCGCTTCTGCATCAGAGCAAGCAGAATTTGCTGAACTATCTGCAGAAGAATCAAATCAGTTATTGTATTGATCAAAGTAATCAGGATCAAACTTTTCTGCGCAACCGTATTCGGCATCAGTTGATCCCGCTTTTGCAAAATGAATACAATCCCCGCATTGCGGAGAATTTAAGTCGCCTGGCGGAAATAATAAGGGCCGACAACGATTTTTTAGAGCAAATCATGCAACAATATTGGACCAAGTTGGTTCGTTCCATGGATGACCAAGGTTTGGAGATAGATTTGGATGGGTTTAAAGTTCTGCCTCTGGCAGCCCGGCGAAGATTAACCATCATGGCCTTATCAGCCGTGGGAGGTCCAACCGGATGGGAGGCCCGGGATATAGAGAAAGTTTTGCAGCTGCTGCATAAATCAGGTTCGGCTAAAATTCTGCAGTTAAAAAAGGGAATCAAGATCAACAAGTCTTATGATAGAATAATATTTACGAGTAATTGGCAGGAAACAGGTATTTTTAATATTGAGGTCACGGT
>CAZRMB010000026.1:1855-15817 GCA_964600925.1 uncultured Syntrophomonas sp. | reverse complement strand
TGAGATTTATGCCCTGGTGGGATTATGCATCTGCTCGGCAGCTGCCGTTGACCATCAAAGCAAAAATATCCTGCTGATAAAAAAGGCGGCAAATGAAAACAATAGTCATAAATTGAAAAGCTGATAGTCATATGCTAAAATATTTTGACCCAGAAGAATTTATCAATTCAGGAAACACAAATGATGCAAGCTATTTATGATATTTAATCAGACCGGGGAGGTAATTAATTGGACAAGGCTCTTAAAAACATAGCGATATACACATTGATCGTTTTACTGGCATTATTTGCTATAAAAATGACTTCCACCCCGCAGGATAAGGTCACAGAATTGACCTATTCTCAATTTTATACTCAGGTCGAGACAGGAATGGTAAAGAGTGCCGAGATCGAAGTAAATGAACTGGTTTACAAAATTTCGGCAACTTTAAAAAATGGAGATAAAGTATCAACTGTTGCGACCAAAGAAAGCAATATTGATAAAATCATGCAGGACAAGGGAGTACAGGTAAAAGCGCAGCAGGTTCCGCCTGCGCCTTGGTGGACCACCTTGCTAAGCACGCTTTTCCCCATAGTCATTTTAATTGTCTTCCTGTTGTTTATTATGAACCAGACCCAGGGGGGCGGCGGCAAAGTTATGCAGTTCGGCAAGAGCAAAGCCCGGCTGATGACCGGTGAACAGGTCAAAACGACTTTTGCCGATGTAGCCGGTGCCGAAGAAGCCAAAGAAGAAATGAATGAGGTAGTAGAGTTCCTGAAAAATCCTGAAAAATTTATTAAGATCGGGGCGAAAATACCCCGCGGGGTTCTGTTATTCGGTGCTCCCGGAACCGGTAAAACATTGATGGCCAAGGCGGTCGCCGGCGAAGCCGGGGTGCCATTTTTCTCCATCAGCGGTTCCGATTTTGTGGAGATGTTTGTTGGTGTAGGCGCGGCTCGGGTGCGCGACTTGTTTGAACAAGCCAAAAAAAATTCACCCTGTATTGTGTTTATTGATGAAATAGATGCGGTTGGCCGGCAGCGTGGTGCGGGTCTGGGCGGAGGACATGATGAACGTGAACAGACTTTGAACCAACTGTTGGTGGAAATGGACGGCTTCAGTACCAACGAGGGCATTATTGTGATGGCTTCCACCAACCGTCCTGATATCCTCGATCCCGCTTTGTTAAGGCCGGGACGGTTTGATCGTCATATTTTGATTGACCGACCGGATGTAAGAGGCCGTGAAGCGATCCTTGAAGTCCATGTCAAGGATAAACCTTTGGACGAAAATGTAAATCTTGAAATACTCGCCAAACGAACTCCGGGGTTTACGGGGGCCGATTTGGCCAACCTGGTCAATGAAGCTGCCCTGTTGTCTGCCCGACGTGATAAAAGTACGGTAGGGATGGAGGAAATGGAGGAATCGATCGAAAGAGTCATCGCCGGTCCGGAAAAAAAGACCCGGGTCATTTCCGAAAAAGAAAAGAAGCTGGTGGCGTATCACGAAGCCGGTCATGCCCTGGTCGCTTATTTTCTTCCCCATACGGATAAATTACATAAAATATCGATTATCCCTCGCGGGCGCGCAGGTGGCTATACACTGCTATTGCCGGAGGAAGATCGCAACTATATTACCAAATCCTATATGCTGGATGAAGTAACCACCCTGCTGGGGGGACGGGTAGCTGAAGCATTGGTTCTGAATGACATCAGCACCGGTGCCCAAAATGATCTGGAGCGGGCCAGCAGCATTGTTCGCAAAATGATCACTGAATACGGAATGAGTGAGGATCTGGGTCCGCTGACTTTTGGGCACAAGAGCGAAGAAGTATTTTTGGGCCGTGATATCTCACGGGACCGCAATTATTCTGATGCCATTGCTTATGCCATTGACAAGGAAGCTTCCCATTATATGGATGCCAGTTACAACAAGGCTGAAAAGATATTAAGTGACAACATTGAAAAATTGCACCTGATAGCAGCCCGCTTGATAGAATCTGAAACCATGGAAGCTGATCAATTTGAAAAGATAATGACTGGTGAACAGGAAGAATCAGCAATGGAAGCAGAAGAAGAGTAAAATATATTTGCCTGCGCGGCAGGATTTATCGGTTCTTTGTTTAATACTACACAACAAAACTGCAAAATCATTCGCGGGGTGAAGATGTTGAAGCGGGTAGAATTGCTTTTACAGGATAAATTCTATAATGAATTCATAAAGCGCAACACTGACGATGAGAACGTTATTAAATACTGCCATCATGGCCTGCATCATCATATTGATGTGGCCAGGATCGCTTACATTCTGGTTCTGGAGCATAATGATCTCAATTATTTTGTCAAGGAAAGCGGCGTAAGCGGTAAACTGGCCGCCAAAGAATGTATCTATGCCTGCGGATTATTACATGATATAGGCAAATGGAAAGAATACCGTGAAGGAGTAGACCATGCTTCTTTCGGTGCAAAATTGGCTCGCGAAATATTACCGCGTGCCTTTTTTAATCCCAATGAGACCGATATGATTTGCCGGGCTATATATGAACATCGAAATATCAGCCGGGATATGAGTTTTCTTGGTGAAAGGCTCCATCGGGCCGATAATTTATCCCGGGTATGCAGTCAGTGTGAAGAACGTAACACCTGTCCCAAACGAGGCAATAAAGAATTCAGTGTCACAACCTTTGCATATTAGCGTGAGGTGAAGAATTGGCTCATCATGCAATATTTATAGAAAGCGGTGCGGAAGCCAAAAGATATCTGGAGGAGATCGGTGCCAGTTCTCCGGGTATTGAGTATATGATTCCCAAGGCCGTATTTCGTTGTATAAAACTAAAAAATATTTCCCACCGGGCAGCCAATATTTTAAAACAGGAAATGCTGTCCAAAGGCGGTGAAGCAGCTGTTTCCCGACAAGCAGCCAGCGGGGGAGAAGGTTCAAGTGATGTTTTGCTGCTTGGGACCCTGAAGCATTACGCACTTTTATTGGAAAAACTCAAGCTGCAGCCGTTTGGTCTGCGGACAGTGGCGGAAGATATTGAAAACATACTGAACTCACTGGAAGGACCTGTCGGCAGTTTGCCCCTGGCCCAGGGACAAACCCTTGAGCTGGGCAAACGAACACTTATTATGGGGATCCTGAATGTTACCCCCGATTCCTTCAGTGATGCAGGAAAATTTCTTGATCATGAAAAAGCCTTTACACACGCTTTGGCCATGCAGGCTGAAGGTGCTGATATTATAGATGTGGGAGGAGCCTCATCTCGTCCCGATGCAACCATTGCCAGCGAAGAAGAAGAACTGGCCCGGGTCATCCCGCTGGTCAAAAAACTGGCCAATGCCGGCATGCTTGTATCGGTAGACACATTCAGGGCGGAGGTAGCCAGACAGGCTTTGGAGCAAGGAGCCCATTTGATCAACGATATCGGCAATCTGCAGATGGATTCTGAGCTTTTGAATGTACTGGTCAAATGGCAGGCTCCGGTGGTTTTGATGCATAATCGTCTGCAATTAAGAAGACATGAACCATATGATAATCTGATTGATGATATTGCCGAGGAACTGGCGCAGTCTGCCGGGAAGGCTGAGCAGGGCGGGTTGGAACCAGGGAAGATCATACTTGATCCCGGGTTGGGTTTTGGCAAAACGCCTGCCCAAAACCGCTTGATCGTTAAACACCTGCAGGATTTTAAGAGTCTGGGCAGACCCTTGCTGATTGGTGGCTCGAAAAAATCATTTGTCGGCGCGACGCTCGAATTGGAAGTGAATGAAAGGCTGGAAGGCAGTTTGGCGGTTATGGCAGCCGCTATCATGAACGGAGCAGATATTGTGCGGGTACATGATGTACGGGAGAGTTGCCGGCTGGCACGGATGCTGGATGCGATAAGGAGCGAAAATGGATAAAATCATGGCCCGGGGCATGACATTCAAGGCCTGCCATGGAGTGTTGGCATTTGAAAAGACAGCGCCGCAAACTTTCAGAGTTGATGCAGATTTATTGCTGGACACGAGTCTGGCTGGAAAAACTGATGATATAAAAGATACGGTATCTTATGCCGAGGTTTTTGCGCTGGTAAGAGATATCGTTGAGCAGGAAAGCTATCAATTGCTGGAAGCACTGGCGGAAAATATCGCCGCGGCATTGCTGTTTCGGTTCCCGGTTGCCGGGGTGGAAATAATCGTTTACAAGCCGGAAGCGCCGGTAGAAGGCGAATTTGACTATTTTGGTGTTTCTATAAAAAGATACCGAAATTAACCCTTGCAGAAGGATAACCTATATGCTAATTTAGAGGGTGAACACTGTTTGAGCGTGCAAGTATATCTTGGATTGGGCTCCAATATGGGCAACAAGGAAGAAAACCTGGCCCAAGCCATATATCAAATTGAACAGACCGATAAGATCATAGTGACACGTAAGTCATCTTTATATATTACTTCACCCTGGGGAAAGACCGACCAGGATGAATTTTTAAACCAGGTCATAAAAATAGAAACAGAATTGACTCCGATGGAGCTACTGAATGTTCTGCAAAAAATTGAAATTAAATTGGGACGCCTCAGGAACGTAAAATGGGGTCCCCGGGTAATAGATCTGGATATCCTTTTATTTGGAGAGGAAACCATCGCTTTACATGAGCTGGAGGTTCCTCATCCGCACTTGTATGCACGTTTGTTTGTCTTAGTTCCCTTGCAGGAAATAGCACCGCAGTTGGTATTTCCGGATGGCAAAGGGATCGGGGAGGTGTTGGCTAGAGTAGCACAGCTGGAAGATGCGAGCCAAAGCATCAGAAAGACGGAAAATAAGTAAATAGGGAGTCTCCCGCCGGTACTCCTGAACAAGAAGCCTGGATCCCTAGCGGACCAGGACGGAAAAGCAAAACAGGCTATACCGTTTTGCCTGTTTTCAGAGGGGGTTTATTTTGTGTTGAGACCAAAGATTGGTATTATTGGGGCGGGGGTTGTTGGAACGGCTGTCGGAGTCGTTTTGCATGAAAAGGGCTATGAGATTACGGGCGCATATGATATTAGACCTGAATCTACAAAGTTGCTGGCAAAACGAACCGGTTGTTGTGTTGCAGCAAACCCGGAGGACGTTGCTCGCTCAGCTGATTTGTTATTTATTACTCCGTGTGACAGTGCCATTAAAAATGTTGTAGACACGCTGGCTGATCGTAGGGCTATTCATAGCGGACACACATTGGTGCACATGAGCGGGGCACAATCATCGGAGATATTAGACCGGGCCAAGGAATTTGGCGCACGGGTACTTTCTGTTCACCCGTTGCAGTCTTTTGCCAACCTGGATATGGCCATTGAGAATTTACCCGGATCTGTTTTCAGCATTGAAGGGGACAGGCAGGCTTTTGATATTGCTGTCTGTATCGTTGAAACGCTGGGAGGAGAGTATTTCTTTATAGATCGCAAAGCCAAACCTTTATATCATGCCGGAGCCTGTGTGGTTTCAAATTATTTGGTAACCATTATTGACTTTGGGGTCAAGCTGCTGGAATCCACCGGTATCCCCAAAAATATGGCTACCCGTGCTTTGATGCCTTTAATTAATGGTACATTGCATAATATTGAGAACATAGGCATCCCTAAATCTCTCACCGGGCCGATTGCCCGAGGTGATCTGTCAACCATAATCAAACATTTGGACTGCCTGGAAGAAATGGCGCCGGAATTAACCAAGCTCTACGGATGGTTGGGCTATTATACTGCCCAAATAGCGCTGGAAAAGGGCAGTATTGACAAAAATGCCATGGAAAATTTCCAGAAAGTATTTATGCAGGAGCTGGCCCGTGTTGGCTCAGCCCAGTAAGGGGGTGTACAAATGAGCAGAGTGACAGTTGCAACGATAAAAGAAAAAAAGCTCAATAAACAAAAAATAAGCATGCTTACATCCTATGACTATTCAATGGCGGCCATGGTGGATGAAGCGGGCATTGACATGATATTGGTCGGTGATTCAGTTGGCATGGTGCAGCTCGGATTCGAGAACACCCTGGCGGTAAGCATGGATGACATGGTACACCATACCGCCGCCGTCGCAAGAGGCACCAAACATGCACTGGTAGTAGGAGACATGCCGTTTTTGTCCTACCATGTTTCCAGGGAAGAAGCCGTTCGTAATGCCGGACGGTTAATCCAGGAAGGTGGAGCCCAGGCTGTCAAGCTGGAAGGCGGACTGGAAAGGGTCGAGTTTGCCAAAGCGATTATCGATGCGCAAATCCCGGTCATGGCCCATATTGGATTGACTCCGCAATCGGTGAATGCCTTTGGTGGGTTTAAAGTACAGGGCAAAGATCTCGATACGGCCAAAAACCTGATTGCTGCTGCCCATGCTTTTGAAGAAGCCGGGGCTTTTGCCATTACCCTGGAATGTGTCCCGGTCCTGCTGGCTAAGAAGATTACCGAGGAATTGTCGATACCAACCATTGGCATTGGGGCAGGCGCTTATTGCGACGGACAGGTTTTGGTGGTCAATGATATGCTGGGCATGTTCAAAGGGCATATCCCCAAGTTTGTCAAGAAATTTGCCAACCTGGAACCGCTTATCAAGGAAGCGTTACTGGCATATAAACAAGAGGTGGAAGAGGGCACCTTCCCGGGTGAAGAACACGGTTTTACCATCAAGGAAGATGTTTTGGAAAGATTATATTAGCGACAATCTCCGGGAGCACCCGACCGGGTGTTCCCGGAGGATTAAATATAAACTGACAACGAGGTATGGAAAATGAAGGTTTTTAATGATGTCAAGGAAATGCAAAACTGGTGCCTGGACAAGAAACGCCAGGGGCAGATAATAGGGTTGGTTCCCACCATGGGATATCTGCATGCCGGACATTTGTCATTGGTTAAAGAAGCAGGCCGGCACTGTGATATCGTAGTCGTTTCTATTTTTGTAAATCCTACTCAGTTTGGACCCAATGAAGATTTTGACAGCTATCCGCGTGATGTTGAGAGTGATCGTAGAAAACTGGAAGAAGAAAAAGTAGATGCCATTTTTGCTCCATCCGTGCGCGATATGTATCGCGAAGGATATAACAGCTGGGTGGAATTGCAAGGAGAGATTACTTCAAAACTCTGCGGAGGTTCACGTGAAGGACATTTTAAAGGGGTTACGACCGTGGTCAGCAAGCTTTTCAACATCTGTCAGCCTGATATGGCATTTTTTGGACAAAAGGATGCCCAGCAGGTCATGATCATTGAAAAGATGGTGCAGGAATTGAATTTCCCCCTCACCATTGTCAGAGTACCGATCAAGCGTGAAGCAGACGGACTGGCCATGAGTTCCCGTAACGTATATCTGGATGAGGAGCAGCGCCAACAGGCTCTGGTACTGAGCAGTTCCCTGCAAGAAGCCAGACGACTGGCGGAGAGCGGAGTGCGAAATGTTGCCCGGCTGAAGCAGGCCATCAGGGAAATGATAGCGGCTGCCCCTCAGGCCAATATTGATTATGTGGAGATATATGATGCAAATGATCTGGGAGATGTGGAGGAAATTACAGGCCGGGTTTTGATAGCTCTGGCAGTAAAGTTTGGCAATACCAGATTGATAGACAATCTTATCGTGGAGGTGTAATTCAGTGTTCCGGTATATGTTGAAGTCAAAAATTCATCGCGCAGTGGTTACGGATGCCAACCTCAATTACGTTGGGAGCATCACTTTGGATCGGGATCTTATGGATGCAGCCGATATTATCGAGAATGAGAAAGTAACCATCGTCAACAATAACAATGGCGAACGTTTTGAAACCTATGTCATCGAAGGGGAGAGAGGTTCAAAAACAGTCTGCCTGAATGGTGCGGCTGCCCGCAAGGTGCAACGGGGCGACGTGGTCATTATTCTTACCTATACTCTGTTGAGTAATGAGGAATGCAAAGGTTTTAAACCGGCTCTGGTCTATGTCAATGAGCAGAACGAAATTCAAAAGATCAGTCCGGGGAGCTTTTAACAGGAGGATGCCATTTTTATGGCCAATGATTTAATAGAATATATCAACCGGCGTAAGCAGGAACTAAACGCAGTCATTATGGCGCATTACTATCAGAACCCTGCTGTACAGGATGTTGCTGATTTTGTGGGCGATTCCCTACAACTGGCCCAGCAAGCCAGTGCGACGCCAGCCAAAGTAATTGTCAGTTGTGGCGTCAGTTTTATGGCGGAAAGTGCCAAAATCTTAAATCCTGATAAAATGGTATTGTTGCCTGTCCAGGCGGGATGTCCGATGGCTGACATGGTCACGCCGACCGCCCTGCGGGAGAAAAAAAGCCAGCACCCTGGAGCAGTAGTGGTGGCTTATGTGAACACTTCGGCTGCGGTCAAGGCGGAAAGTGATATTTGTTGTACGTCATCCAATGCGGTTGCGGTAATAAACTCCATTCCCCGGGAAAAGGAAATCATATTTGTACCGGACCGCAATCTGGGCAGATATGTAGCTGCTCAGACCGGACGGGAGTTGATTTTCTGGCAAGGTTATTGTCCGGTGCATGATATCGTCAGTCCTGAAAGTATGCGGGAACAAATTGCATTGCATCCGCAGGCCAAGGTTATTGTTCATCCTGAATGTCCGCCGGAAGTTACGGCTCTGGCCGATGCAGTACGCTCCACCGCCGGAATTCTGAAATACATCAAGGACAGTTCCGCCAGGGAGTTTATTGTCGGTACAGAAGAAGGCTTCTTGCACAGTCTGAAAAAATACTGCCCGGATAAAACATTTTATCTGGCCCGCAGTAATTTTATGTGTCAGGAAATGAAAATGATCAAATTGGAAGAACTCGCGCTTTCCCTGGAGAAATTACAGGAACAGATTGAGGTCGCTGAAGATATACGCAAAAGAGCATTCAGATCTTTGCAAAATATGCTGGAAATTAAATAGAAAAAAGGATTTTATATGAGAATTACTAGATACACCTGGGAGATGCAACCGGGAATTTCGGTAATAAATACTGATTTTCTGATCATCGGCGGAGGAATCGCTGGCTTGTTTACGGCCCTTAAGGCATCAGCCTTTGGCGAGGTCGTGGTATTAACCAAAAAAACCATCAAGGACTCCAATACGGGACTGGCTCAGGGGGGAATCGCTGCCGCAGTGCATGAGGAAGATTCCCCTTTTTTGCATTTGGAGGACACGCTGGAAGCAGGCGCGGGAGTCTGTGACATTGAGGCCGTAGATGTACTGGTACGGGAAGGGCCGGACCGGGTCCGTGAACTGATCGCCGCCGGTGCCAGCTTCGATATGAAGGACGGGAATATTTCCCTGACCCGGGAGGGGGCACACAGTAAAGCGCGTATCCTGCATGCTGCCGACACCACCGGGGAAACCATCCGTGCAGCACTGGTTAAAAATTGTGAAGAAGACCAGCGGATAAAGATCTTTGAATATCAATTTTTAATCGATCTGCTCGGAACTGAGGCAGGGGAATGCCAGGGGGCACTGGTTTATGACAAGCAAAACAAACGGCAGATACTTTACATCGCCCGGGCTGTTATCATCGCCACCGGGGGAGCAGGACAGCTTTATCGCTATACCACCAATCCGGATGTGGCGACTGCCGATGGCATGGCTGCTGCTTATCGGACCGGTTGTGAACTCAGTGACCTGGAATTTATTCAATTTCATCCTACCGTATTATTCAGTCACGATACGCAGCGTTTTCTGATCTCTGAAGCGGTCCGCGGAGAAGGCGGTCTGCTCTACAATACCCAAGGGGAAAGATTTATGAGCAAATATCATTCTCTTTTGGAACTGGCTCCGAGAGATGTTGTATCGCGGGCTATTTTAAATGAAATGATGCTTACCGGCAGTGAATATGTGTTTCTTGATATGTCTATTATTGCCGGCGTAACAGAGCGTTTCCCCAACATTTATCGAACTTGTCTGCTGCACGGTATCGATCTGGAAAAAGATATGGTACCGGTGTCTCCGGCAGCTCACTATACCATGGGAGGAATCAAGACCAATACCTTCGGGGAGACTGGAGTGAACGGACTTTATGCCTGCGGCGAAGCCGCCTGCACCGGAGTGCATGGTGCCAACCGTCTGGCCAGCAATTCCCTGCTGGAAGGGATTGTTTTTGGCCAGCGCATTGTCAATCGGGCGGAAGAGATCATGTACCGTCGTCAGGTAAGGGCGGAGGAACTGTATCAGAGTTTTGAACCCGGTTGGGTTTATACTCCGCTTAAACCCGGAATCAGTCCGGCCGAAGTAAGGCAGCGTCTGCAGGATGTAATGTGGGATAAAGTTGGCATTATACGCAATGAAGAAGGACTGAAAGCGGCCAACCTGGAGATTGAATATCTTTACAATCATCTCGCCCGGCAAGATGACCCGCTGGCCTATATTGAAATGGTCAATATGCTGACGGTTGCCCATGTGGTCGTTCAGGCTGCTCTGTGGCGCAGAGAAAGCCGGGGAGGGCATTGCCGCTCTGATTATCCGCAGCGTGACGATGTGCGCTGGATGAAACATACCAGCTTTGTTAATTGCTAATAATATACGCGGAAAATTATATGCTTGCATAAATTTATATACGACTCTATCAGGATCAGGAGGTTTATTAATGCGTTATCCGGGTTTGGACGATTTGATCAGACGCAGTTTGGAAGAAGACATCGGTTATGGTGACATAACCACCATGAGTGTCGTGCCAGCCGGGCAAAACAGCGAAGGCTTGTTTATTGTCAAAGCTGAGGGGGTTATTGCCGGACTGGAAGTTGCCCGGACAGTATTTGCCCAGCTTGATCCGGAAGCTGTTTTTACGAAACTGATAGAGGACGGTGATTGGGTTACGCCCGGTACGGTAATTGCCCGGATAAGAGGCAGGAGCCGGGCGCTGCTGAGCGGAGAGAGAACGGCACTGAACTTCTTGCAGCGTTTGTCCGGAATTGCTACCCAGACGCACCAGTTGACCGGAATGGTCAAAGATTTTTCTGTCCAGCTTTTGGATACCCGCAAAACGACGCCTGGTCTGAGAGTATTGGAAAAATACGCGGTAGCTGTCGGCGGCGGACGCAATCATCGTTTCGGTTTGTATGACGGGGTTATGATCAAGGACAACCATATCATCGCCGCCGGAGGAATCAAACAAGCGGTTGCCATGGCCCGGGCCAAGGTGCCGCATACCTTGAAAATAGAAGTTGAAGTGGAAAATCTTAATCAGTTGCAGGAAGCCTTGGAGGCTGGGGCTGATATTATCATGCTGGACAACATGGCTCCGGCAATCATGCAGGAAGCGGTAGATGTTGTAGCCGGACGGGCTTTGCTGGAAGCTTCCGGGGGGATAAAAGCAGCCAATTTGATTGAAATTGCCCAAACCGGAGTGGATTTTATTTCCATGGGAGCGCTTACCCATTCCGCATCAAGTCTGGATATCAGTTTCGATCTGCAACAGATTTGAAAATATTTAAATCGAAGGTTTAAATACCCAATAAATTTTAAATATAATACATGAAGAAGAAATGATTTAAAGCGGAGGCAATGATATGATTTTAGTATTTGATGTAGGCAATACCAACATGGTAATCGGCGTATTCGACCAGGAGAAACTGGTTAACCACTGGCGCATCCGCACTGATACCCAGCGTACGGCAGATGAATATGGGATCATCATTCATGGTCTGTTTCTTTATCAAAATATGCAGGCAGAAAACATAAAGGCCGCCATTATTTCATCCGTAGTACCCAGCTTGAATATGGAACTGGAATGGATGTGCCAGCGCTATTTTCACTGTAAACCGATTCTGGTAGGTCCGGGGACCAAAACCGGATTGGCCATCAAATATGATAACCCCCGCGAAGTAGGAGCCGACCGGGTAGTGAATGCGGTGGCTGCTTATCATAAATACGGAGGCTCCTTGATTATTGTTGATTTCGGAACCGCTACCACTTTTTGTGTGGTCAGTCAGACGGGTGAATATTTGGGCGGGGCTATTGCTCCCGGAATAAAAATAGCGTCTGACGCGCTGGTGTCAAGGGCATCCAAGCTGCCCAGAGTCGAACTTTCCCTACCCAAAAGCATGATCGGCAAAAATACGGTGATGAGCATGCAGGTAGGCATTATGTATGGCTTTGTTGGTCAGGTGGAAGGGATCATCAATCGTATGAAAAAGGAGATCGGCGGAGATATACGGGTTATTGCCACCGGCGGACTGGCTGCCCTGATTGCCGGTGAAACTGATACCATCGATGAGGTTGATGAATTCCTGACCCTGGATGGACTGCGTCTGCTGTATGAATTAAACCACGGTTAAAGGAGATATGGTGTTTAAAATAGGCGATCTGGAATTGGAGAACAGAGTGGTGGCAGCACCGTTGGCTGGTATTACTGACCGGGCTTTCCGCATAATATTGAAATCCATGGGTTGCGGGTTGGTTTTTACCGAAATGGTCAGTGACATGGGCTTGCTTTACAACAGCAGTAAGAGCCGGCAAATAGCTGATCCCGGCGCGGACATCGGGCCGGTAGCCGTGCAGATATTCGGTTCTGACCCGGAAGCGATGGCACAGGCAGCGCAAATGGTGGAAACGATGGGCGCTGCCGTTATTGATATAAATATGGGCTGTCCTACCCCCAAAATAGTCAGGAATGGGGAAGGGGCAGCCTTAATGCTGGACCCGGAACGCAGCCGGGAAATCATTCGCAGTGTAGTTGCTGCAGTGAAAGTGCCAGTATCCGTTAAAATGCGTAAAGGTTGGGACGATGAGCACTGCAATTATTTGCAGATGGGAGAGATTGCGGTAGCAGAAGGGGTACAGGCTATTACGCTACATCCGCGTACCCGCATGCAATTTTTTTCCGGACAGGCTGATTGGCAAGCAATTGCTGTCTTAAAAAGCCAAGTACCGGTTCCGGTGATTGGCAGCGGTGATATCAACAAGGCGGAAGACGCGGTGCGGATGATTGCTGAAACCGGATGTGACGCCGTAATGATCGGTCGCGCTGCTCTGGGCAACCCTTTTATTATCCGTGAAACCGTGGCCTTGCTTGAACATGGTCGGAAAATAGCTGCGCTTTCGCAGAAAGAAAAAATAAATATAGCCATCCGTCACCTGGATCTGGCTATCCAAAACAAAGGTGAGAGTACTGCGGTGCGTGAAATGCGCAAACATATATCCTGGTATACCAAGGGGATGCCCGCTGCCGCCCGGTTGCGTGACAGGATCAACCATGCGGTTACCAGGCAAGAAATGATGGATATCCTTGAAAGTCTTACTGGCTAAACAAGGACGTATTATTGCCCGCCGCAAAAACCGCAGGTTGTCCTATCATATCGGTAACACATCTCCGTTGCTTCGCTTGTTTTGCTAAAAAAAGGATGGTAAAATAGCTTTACATAAACTGTACACAAATTTGTGCTCAAGGAGTAACTATGGATTTTATTCGCATTCAGGACAAAATAATAAGCTGGCAGAAAATCGAGACTTCCCTGCAGAAAATACTGCAGATGAGAGCGCGTGGTTTTTCCCAGCAGGAGGTGGCCGATCGGCTGAACATTGACCGGACTTTCATCTCCCGTCTGGAAGGGCTGGGAGAGTTGCGTAAAGGGCAGAGTATAGCCTGTATCGGGTTTCCGCTGAGTAACAAGGAGGAAATTCAATCAATTCTGGAAAAGGAGGGCGTCGAATATATTCTGCTCATGACTGAACAGGAGAGACAGGATTTTATAAATAAACGTTCCGGCAAAGAACTGTTGAATGTACTCATGGACTTGATCACTGATGCACGACGATACGATGTCGTTATCTGCATTGGATCCGATGAAAGGATCAAACTAATGGAGGGAGTTCTTGATGGTCAGATCATATCTGTCGAAATTGGAACCTCACCAATTACCGAAGATAAGTGGCTGGATCCTGCTGTAATCCGTGAAATATTAAAATCCATCCGCACGGCCAGATTAAAATGATGGAGGTTTATTTATGAAACATGTTGTAAGTGTTAGCCTGGGCTCATCAAAACGTGATCATGCTTTTGAAAC
>CAZRMB010000026.1:0-1755 GCA_964600925.1 uncultured Syntrophomonas sp. | reverse complement strand
CAGGATGTCATAATTCCCAAACATTCAAAATACTATTATAATGCAGAAGTGCTGGCTGGTGATTTCCTTTATATAAAACGCTATCTGCCGGAAAAATTAAATGGCCAGCTGATTATAACCAATACCACCACCCAGGAAGATATGGTGATGCTGAAAGAACGCGGCATCAGCAAAGTGATTACTACTACTCCGGATATGGGAGGACGTTCCTTCGGTACCAACGTTATAGAGGCGTTGATGGTTACCCTGTTGAATAAACCGGTCGATCAGATAAGTCCGGAAGATTATTATGCCATGCTGAAGGAACTAGATTTCAAACCCGGGGTGGTTGATTTGGAGACATTTAGTGCCTGAATATGATTTTGCCATTCTGAATATGTTGGATCGCAATCGCCGGGGGCTGACCGCCAGGAAATATTTTTTGGACAGGTTGGCCCCGGTTTTTTTCACCCCCCGGGTAGAGCATCTGATCCATCTTGATGACTTGGGATTCAGGGGATGCAACGTATTTTTTCCCCTGGGGCCGGATAACTGGAAACAAATGGAGTCTGACCAGCGCGGCTTTATGTGGAAAAAATCGGAGAGTATTATGCATGACTTTGCAGTAGGAAGTATGGCTGCAGATCGTCGACTTAAGATGTCATTGCAGAATGGGGAGGCAAAATTCCCGCTGTTGTTCGGGGATAATTTTATCAAGGCACTGGCGGCAGTTATGGTTAAACATGTGCTGGAAAGAAGGGCGATAAATAAACTTGTCATGGTGGGAGAGATGGCAGAATTAATCCCCCTGCTGGATCATCTGGGCGGCTATGGTCTGCCTGTTTCCGTACAAAATCAGCGCCCCGCATGTGATGAAGCCCTTGCCTGGCGGCTGCTTTATGACAAGGGCTGGGCAGTCAGCAACAGCTATATTCGCCCTGAAAATTGGAGTTGCGGCGATTTGATTATTTTATTTCAATCCGGATATAAGCGTCTGGCGATGGCATCACCGGGAACGTTTTGGCTGGAACTGAATAATGAGGGACATAATCTGGCCCCCAGCCTTGAAAATGCCCTGGTTCGGGTCGGTATGGATGATCACTTGTCGATGTTGGCGCCGATCCTGGAAAGTATTTTGTATGCGAAAGCAGGTATTTCAGGAAACAATGTAGAAATAAATGGCTTGGAATTTGTACCGGAGATTAAAAATGGTGCAGACTTGGAAACACTGATTGAAGCAGGCGAGCAATTAGGTCTTTGGGAGCCTTTTCGCCAAGGCTGCGGCTGATGATTTCTTGACAATGGCCTATGTGGTCATTATAATACCATAAAGGATAAAAGATCAGGGTGAAGAAGGTTACCTTATTAATTTGGTCAGGAGCGAGCGGAGCTCGCTTTTAAAAATTCTGTATGGGGTGTAAAAGCCTGGCATATAGGCTTTTACACAATTTTATTGTTAGGGAGCGATTAAATGGCCGAGAGAGATGACAGGGAAATAATATTGACCAAAGAGGGACTGGAAAAACTGGAGACGGAATTGGAGACTCTCAAATCAACCCGGCGCGAGGAAGTTGCGGAACGTATCAAACAAGCGATTGCTTTTGGTGACATTTCGGAGAACTCTGAATATGAAGATGCCAAAAATGAACAAGCTTTTATCGAGGGTCGCATTCTCACCCTGGAGAAAACTTTGAAAAATGCACGCTTGATGACTGCGGATGAAATACGTGACGATGTTGTTTCTCTGGGGACCAAAGTTACCCTGAAAGAAATGAA
>CAZRMB010000025.1:0-17609 GCA_964600925.1 uncultured Syntrophomonas sp. | reverse complement strand
CCGCAACTGTAAAACACTGCCGCCGCCGGGTGTAAAATGCGGCCGACATATTCACAACAAACGATATAATCGTAATCAAAGCTACTTTTAATCGCTTTTTCATAGATATCCTCCTTTTATCGTTTTAATATGTTAATTCATCATTTAAAGCCAAATGTCACGCGGCATCATATGTATTTAACAGCAGTTTATGAGAGCAGAGAAAATTAAGGTTGATTCAAATTATAGAATTCTCATTTGTCATATTATTTCGTCGTTTTTCTAAGTTGAGCCTATATAAACAAACTTAATCTTTGATTATAACGCTTTTTTCTTTGCAGAACGGATTTTTTCTGACCGCAAGAGAGTAAAGATAGGGATATTCCGCGTGCAGATGCCTCATATATTCAACCCATTGAATGAGCAGCCTCTTAAAGGCTCTTTGAATGTCGTTGGAAAGATGGGCCATGTCAGCCTTGTTGTCATATTCAAATTTACTTCTGGCTAACAATTCTTCCGTAACATGAAAAACGGCAAGTAACATATCTGTAAAAGTGTCGTGCTCAAGCAGGTTTGGGTTTTCAATCATCCGAATCAAAAAGCTCAGCTTACTTTTAATAAGCACTTTCAAGGTCTCAAGCTGTTCAACACTGCATTCAATTTGTATATCTGCATTTTCAAAATATTTCACTGTTTTTGAAAACATATTGTCAGTCCAGTCGGTCTGAACATTCAATTTCACGCTAATATCGTCGTAATTCTTGTTGAAGCCTGTTAGACCTGTAAGTATATCTATTCCGGCCTCGCTGAAAAACGCGTTAATGACAATGCTTATTTTTTCTAGTCTCTCGTTCTTTTCGCGACTTTTAAGGTATCTGCCAAGTACCACCGTAACAATAGCTATCTGTAGAGGGAGAAAGGCGAAGTCCTGTAAAATATAAAAGCCTGTGTCGCGCGGAGAATCAAAAATCATGAGTTGAACAGCATACATAAGCACTGACAGCAGTGCTAGAAGCAAGACTATAAGAAAACTGGACTTTACTTTTTTCATATCTTTTTTCACCCACTTGTTTGAAGTAATTATACTTTGGAATAAAACTTCAAACACCTTTCCCCAATCCATTTAAAAGCCGTGAACGAGGCACTCATCCTTGAAGTCATCTTCGATTTTATGCTCAGCAGTATCAGGACTGCGATACAAAATCAAAATATATTATTGCAAAAGCATGAATTGCTTTGTTATCAATCATTGATATTCCTTAGACCATCTTTGATGATTTTATTCGGCTATGAGACATTATGTGTTGAAGAACAGCTCCAAACATCTTTGAAATGATACATTTAAATTCATTGGTACTGCATTCAAAAAAGTATGGCTTTGCGTTCCAACCTCTTTCGATCCAGTAACGTGTATCGAGTCCATTCAAATGCTTAGCCAACGCTTTTTGTAGCTCAAAATTTATAAGGCTGTTTAATGGCGGCCGATAACTTTGTGGTGCCTGTAAAAGTATGATAAAACCTAACAATTCCTTTTTGACAACCGGAGAATTGATGTTTCGAATTGTTCTCCCAATGCTGCCGGCTGGCATTGCTCCCCACTGAACCGCGACACTTCGAAGATATGAAAGTGTCGATTTTAATCCGGATCCTTTTGTGGTTGCTACGCAAATAACAGGTTTTCCATACAACACTGGACGATGATACCACTTACATGTTCGGTCGATAAAACTCTTTAGCTTTCCAGAGACCTGCTGTAAATAGACCGGTGAGCTGAGGATTATTCCATCGGCGGACATCATTTTGTTCATAAGTATTTCCACATCATCATGGTGCACGCAGTCATCATGAATAATACATTTTTCACACCCTAAGCAATCTTGAATATTGAAGTCATAAAGCGAAAGTATTTCAACTTCAATATCGTTTTGGGCCAACTCCTGTTTTATTTGCACCAACAATTTGTAAGTATTCATTTTTCGCTTGCTTGCATGTAATGCAATCACTTTTTTCACAAATATCACCTTCAATGGACAGTATTTAATATTTAATACTCAATTCTATTTCGTCCATTCCTTTTTGCTAAGTATAATTTTTCATCAGCGTATTTTAAAAGATCGTCGGCGTTTTCATTTCCCTTTGATTTCAGGCTATAAATTCCGAAACTGACCGTCACGCTAATGTCCTTGCCTTCATATTTGATTGATGCATTTTCTATCGACTTACGCATACATTCGGCTGTTTTTTTAGCAATCTCAAGATTTGCTCCTGGCATGCAAATTATGAATTCTTCCCCACCGAATCTTGCAATCCAGTCATTTTCTCTTTTTATACAGCTTAATAATATTTTTGAAACATTCTTCAGTGTGAGATCGCCAGCAATATGGCCATAAGTATCGTTTACTTTTTTAAAATAATCTATATCAGCCATTATTATGGATAAATTCGTTGATAAAAGTGCCGAATTTAACAAGTCAACCGGAAGTTTTTCCATTATATATCGACGATTATATAGTTCTGTTAAAGAATCGCTAAAGGCAAGTTTATTCATGTTATCAATAATTGCATGAATACCCACCTGTTCCAGAGCGGCATTTTCACTGAAATCGAAAAGGACACTTTTTGTAATATCTTTGATAATCTCAATTACGATTCTTCTGCCATCAAAACAATAAGGAACAGCTGTAATCATGTATGTTTTGTCTTTTTTGTATTCAATTTTTACATAAGTAGTATTGTCATTATATGCCCTTATGGATATGCAGTTATCACATACTTTATTTTTACCCCAAAAATCAAAGCAGTGAATCTCTTCAACAATTGCTAAATTATTATTATACTCGATAACTTTCTTTTGTAAGGGATCAACTATTCGTGTCACATCACTGATTTTATTTAACAACTCATCGATGCTCAAATTAATGTTATTAGAGTCCATCCAATTTACCTCCTCAATACCTTTCTTTTTTTATCATTTTTTGCTCCATTCTATGCTGCAATTGCTGGACACGAGGCCGGTTATATCTTTGTGCTATTATACACGGAAGGTTAACCAGCAAAGCATAAGCCAGCATCATCCATGGCACATTGTGCGGAGTAAAGAACCAGAACACCCAAAAAGGGAATATAGCCAGCCAATGTGTCAGTTCCCCACGTGCAGATTCGATTAGAAATCGGTTCAGGTTTTCTTCAGAAAAATTATCCAGATGTTTCTTTTTGAAGCCTCGTTTTTTCCAAACCATACCGCCATCCGGCAATAAATGCTTCCATCGGCTTACACGGAATATTTGGTCATAAACTTGACCGTTCTTTTCAAAACGATGAGGTCGAAAAAGAAAAGAGGTTGGAGAAAATATCCGGTCTGGTAGTTTCAGGCAGAAAAGGGCCGCCGCTACCTGTATAAGCGGCCAAACAATAAAACACAATAAAATCGTCCAGTTGTCTGGTAAGTATATTATTCGCATGGATTCTCCTCCTCTGCGATAGCACGACCTTTCCATATTACCTTTAAACCGAATACTTTCTTGAATACGGACACTGCAAATATCAACAGGAACCCAACCATCAAAATAGGATAGAAAGCAATAGCCCAAAATAGGAATTTACCTATTCTCTTAGAGTAGAATCTCAATAATGAAACCCAAATTATGTATAACAGAGAATAGATCAACATCCAGAGAATATTTCCAGAGACCGCAAAGCTTATCACATGGAGTGGAACAGATATTAGTGAAGTGATCCAAAAGAATACCATCCCTAATACGTGGGGAGGAGTTTTGAGCGCACCTGCTGCCATGTTCTTAATCCATCCCTGCAGCAAACCTTTAAGACCATCCCCGTACATACGAAAAGAAATATCTTTATCACCGGCAAAAAGCATATAGGGGATGCCAACTTCTTTCAGCCGAGCTCCCAAAGCCATATCTTCCACAATACTTTGTTTAACGCTCTCGTGTCCGCCTATCTTGTTATAGTCAGATTTTGAGATTAAAATAACCGGACCGTATAAACCAACACCGAGCGGATTCGGCAGAGCCGTTCCATTCGCTGCAATCTGAATAAAATTAAACAGCATAGAAAACTGCTCATAAGCCGTTTCGGTTTTATGAAAGGGCTGAACAGAAATTGTGCAGTTGCAGTCGGAATATGCCTCCATTAAACGGAGTATGCCATTGTGCTCCAACCTGACGTCTGCGTCAAGGAATAACAGGAGTTCGCCTTTTGCGGCATTAGCGCCGTTCTGACAGGCCCAGCTCTTTCCTGTCCAGCATTGCGGTTTATCATGCAATGAAAATACCTTTACACCATAAGATTCAGCAATCTGTGTCGTTGAATCAGATGATTCGTCGTCAACACAGATTATTTCAAATGGTGCTGCTGACTGGGTATGCAGATCCTTAAGAAGTAATGAAAGGTTCTTTTCCTCGTTTCGGGCCGGTATGATTACGGAGATTGTGGGAAAGTGCCCGTTCCTGCTGCTAGTTTCCGGCAATCTTGGAAAGTGGTAAAAGAGCACCGGCGTCACTGCCAGACCGATGAGGACAATCACGATTTCTATAATGATTAACGTCATGTCTTTTTACCTTTCAGCGTGTTGCACACCGAATCCGCCGCGAGTTTGCCTGTCAATATGGAAACAGGAAGTCCCGACGGGCTGAAGGTCCATTGTCCACATTGGATTATATCTTCAATCGGTGTTTTTGTGGAACGTGCGATCTTCCTGAAGCGATTTTCAGCAGGCATCTTGAGGTTTGTAAAAGCCCAACCGGTGATCGCCCCCTGCGAATTTCCGGTTTCCCGCTCAATTGTCAGCGGCGTGGCACACAGCGAAAACAGTGTATTTTCCGGCAAGCCGGGAAAAAGCGATGTTTCAAAAACATGCGTAATTTTTTGAACACAGTACTGTTTGAACGCTTCATATTCCACTAAATCAGAAAAAAAGCTCACAAGTCCGTAGTCCATCAGCGTACTGACAATGACGCCTGTTTTGCCCTCAGGTGCGAGAGATTCATCACGAAGTACAGGGCAGGAGATTTCATATGTTGTTCTTTCAAGATAAGAGCCAACCCAATCAAGCAGAGAGTCGTTTCCGCCTTTGGCGGCCTCCTTCCAGTCTGTCAGTGATGTAAGCCCTTCGGTATTCGGCGTATAAAATGCATGTGCACCGCAACGGCCTAAAAAATAGCCTTTATCTAAGTTCACACCCATGAAAAGTGTCAAAATAGTATCTCCGCCGATGCTCTCATTTGCCAACAACCGCTGCTTTTCAACCTCTGGGGTATTTGCTCCTTTTGTTATGGTGTAGAGAGTTTTTTGATTTGCCGCCCAAATCAGCTTTTTGTATCTCAGCACTTGCCCATCGGAAAGAGTGATTTCATGTTTTTGCGGATCAACCTGCGTAGCGGTAGTTCCTGTGAGAATCTCCCCTCCGGCACTGTTTATGTATTCTGTCATTTTCTTAGGAAGTATTCCGGTGCCGCCCAAAGGGTAACAGTAGTCAAGATAAAGGCCAAAGTAGCTCAATGCAAAAAACGAAGGTGTTTCTTTAAAGAAATGCTGTGCAATCATGTCGATTAGAGCATTATTATCAGTAAATTGCTTTAGATATTCATATATCGGTTCATTTAAACGACTGGCTTTGCGAATGTTTACCTGATACCGAAACAGCCATGGCAGCAGAGTATTTGTGATATATTTCATGTCACGCATATTTTCAAGAAACAAAGGATTTTCAATTCCGTAAAGCACGTCCATATAGACCATTACTTTTTTAATTTCACCCTCAATACGCGCAATATCCTCTGCGTTGTCGGGGAAAAGTGTTGTCAGCATAGAAGCATAATTTTGCAGGCTGTCGCGAGAAACTAATTTTAACCATTGGTTTTCTATTCCTATAGACACCGGATTTTTGGTGAATTCTATATCAATCCCCAGGCTTTTGAGCATCGGGAACAAAATACCGGAGTTTTCGAATGCGCGTATGCCAGAATCGAAAGCAAAGCCTTGGTGCCAGAAAGTGTTAACCAGTCCGCCGGTTTTATCCCCTTTTTCGACAAGAAGTGTGCGTACGCCATCTCGGCATAAATAAGCTGCGCTTGTCAGTCCGGCCATACCTCCGCCGACCACAATTGCGTCATATTCTCTGTTCATATGGATACCTCGGCAATATATGAAACGATCTCTCGGATATGTATTGCATTCCCGCTTTCAAGAGCACAAATACAACTGCTCTCGTAATATTCGAGTTTGGCCTGATCCACCGGAGCCTTGAGCCAACACTTTTTAGCTCCTACAAAATTGCCAACTGCAACCCGGCGCATAATGCCCCGAATATCCGTAGTGTCTCCCTTCGTGCAGGAAGGATGCTCACACAGGCGGCAACGAAGAGCCTGGCGCATAACCGTCCGTTCTGGCTCTTCATAGGTTTCATACAGTCGATCCGACGTAAATGGCTTATCGACAAGCTTGACGTAGTTCGGCATTCCCTCACGGTAGACAAAGGGTTCCTTCCCGAGTTTTTTCAACAGCGCGTTGGCAGCGGTGAGCCCCGAGGTCGTGACGGTCGGTGTCCCAGTACCCATCACGGTGGATTCTCCGCAGCAGAACAGGTTATCCCATTCTGTTCTGGTGTGCAGTCTATTGAACATATGTTGACCCAGCATTTGCTTTGGCCCCGCAACGGCTCCACCGTTTTTCATTGTATACCGCTCTATGGTACGGGGCGTTGCCACCTCGGCATACCGTACAGCCTGTGAAAAGCCCGGGAACCGTTTTTGTAAAACAGAAATCAGCCGTTCCTGCTCTTTTTTCTTCTTGTCTTGATAGGACAATTCATCCGAGTCCCCCCAATTTTCAAAGGTTGGACCGATGGCGATAACAGTATGCTCGTCCTCACCGCAGAGTGTCCGGTCGTCGATACTGTGGATATATACCGTGACCTCGCTTTCATCGAGACGTTCTGGATTTCCCACAAGCATCTCAATCGGTGCCGTAGTCTCTGGGATGACGCTTCTTTCCACAACGGCATACAGCACCACACTGGGATAGGTCGGCACCTGGCATTTAGCCCAATCTCGCCGCTCTTGTGTCGTGATAGCTGGATCGATAAGCTTGCCGTATAAGTTCCACACGGTGCCTGAATAGATGATATTTGGCGCTTTGAGTGTGTGGCCGTCATCCAGAAGTACACCGGTTGGTTTGTTGTTCTCAAAAATCAGGGACACTGCTTCGTGGGAGAGTAGCATGTCTCCGCCGTTTTCCTCGATTACTTTCTCAAGCTTTCCCGGCAGGAAGAGCGTGGAACCTGCAGGATAATAGCTACCGCCCACATGGTTGTCAATGAACATGACCGCTGCCAGCACGGCGGGCGACTCTTCAACTGTAGTATAGCAATAGGTGGACGTCAGTTTGTCAAAAAAGTTGAATATCTCCGGATCTCTGAAATACTTTTTAAGCAGATACTTGGAGCTCTTATTCAAAAATCCCAAAAATCGTGCATATGATACTGGATGCCGGAGCATGCTTTTCAGCGCGGTGTTCCGGTCCGTTTCATCGGCTGTGGTATAGCTGGGCGTCTCCACCATGACATGCTGGTACATTTTCAGCATATCGCAGTAGAAGCGATGTATGCTTTCTTTCTCTGAAGGAAAAACATCCGAGAGTTCGTCTGCAAACTGTTCCACATCGGCCCAAAAGTGAATTTGCCTACCATTAAAATTGACACAGTACAATAGATCGTGTCGAATGATATCAATGGGCTCTTCAAGACAATTGAACACAAACCGATGGGCGTTAAAACCTTCTTCTCCGAAGCCGTACAACATAGCTGCGCCTTGATCAAATGTTGTATTCCCACGTTTGAATACGCCACAGGAACCTCCGGGATTATATCCTTTATCAATGACAGCTATCTTAAGTCCCCGCTTGGCAAGCAAGCTGCCCGCCGTCAGCCCGGACAAGCCCCCGCCAATGATAATTGCATCGTATTCCATCTTTAACCTCCAACCATCAGATATCAATAAAACAATTTATTAACAATTCTGATTTTCTATTGCTTTTTAAGATCTTCACGGATTCTTCGATATTGGATAATCGGCCCATCGCCGGAAAGAAGCTTTTCCTGTGATTTATATTCGGATGCTTTGGGCTTTTGCGTGATGACGACACGCTTATCCTGGCGCTCAATGGTTTTGTTCCCGAATTTCCCAATAAAAGCAATAAGTTCGTCAACCGGCTTAAACCCTGTGAGCTTACAATAAAATCGAATATATAAAATCGTGTTTTCGTCGTCCACCGGCGCAAAGTAAATGATGACTTTAAGCTTATCGCTGATATGGTTCATCCAAATGTTTGGAAAGAGGAATTTTAAATATGTAGGTTTAATTACACATTCGTCAGCTGTTTTTGGAGGTTGTCCTACATCCGCATCATTATTGGCGCTTGTAATAAGACCGCCAGGCACAAACTCTATCTTCGGGCCGTTAACAAGGGTTTTATTACCACGCCCGATGGTGTTGTGATGTACGAACGGTAGGTGAACTACATCCAGCTGATTCTCGATGCAGCGGGAATAGTGAGAATTCCAGTGATCTTCGATCTCACTGTAAACATAGGAAGAATCCACGTCATCATAGAAAAACGGAAGCTCGTCTGTGATTTTTACGGGATCGCCATACCATAAGTAAATAATGCCATGGCTTTCCCTGACAGGGTAATTCTTGACGTTATATCGGCTGATATCGGAAGTCGATGCTTTTCCGTTTGCGGGGATAAAATCACAGCGGCCTGTCCTGTCAAACTCCAGCCCGTGGAAAGGACACTGGATACAGTCTCCTTTGACCTTTCCCTTGCTGAGTGCCGCCCCCCTGTGGGTGCACTGGTCAACGACGCATCCGATTACGCCTTTTTCGTTTCTGAACAGCGCAAGCTCCAGATTCAGTCTTTTTACACCCACTATTTGATTTGTTTTAACTGCCTTGGAAGGCAGGATTGCGTACCATTGATTAGGTATCATATGAAAACTCCTTTGGCAAGCTTTATATGTCTATTTGCCTTGCGGCTTTTTTATTAAGGTATATATGATAGTTAAAGCAAAAAGCGCCATGCATATACTCGCGGTAAAGATAACGCCCGGGTATTGACCTCCAAAACCGGAAGCAGTTGTGTGCTTAATCAGTATCCCGGTATAAGCCCAAACAAGAACAAGACCATATGCGATATTACTAAATCGCAGCAATGTTGCCGTGCCGATCAGCGCGCCAACAGCCAGAATGATGATTGCCCATACGGATTCAGGTATTCCAAAACCGTTCCAGCCTAAACTCACAAGAAGCGCGGTAGCGTTTGCAATCGTTGCCACTGTGATCCAACCAAAATAAACACTGAAAGGCAGGCGGATGAGAAGTTTCTCTCTTGGCGACAAACTCTGCGCATTTATTATAGCGGTGATGTCGATCAAGCAAATAAGCAGGCATACCATGAGAACCATTGATAAGGGAATAATTCTGTAATGCCATGAAAATATCCATGCCGCATTTACTAACGATGAAATTGAAAAAACAATACCTGTTTTGTGAAGGAGCGATTCATTGATCTTTTTTTCTTTCCCACGGAATAGGCAGAGCTGATAGAGCGTATATGCGGCAAGCAATAGGTAGATAAGACTCCAGATAGAAAACGTTATCCCTGCGGGTGCAAACAGATTGGGGTAAGAGTCAGAGACCTCTCCGGGCGTAATTCCGTTTATAGGAAGCAGCGCCGAGAGCGCATTGACTGTAACCATGATAATGAACGTGATAACAACAAACAGCTTTAGCGGGAGATTCGTATTTTTCTTTTCCATTTAAAACACTCCTTTTATTTATAGAAATAATACCCGTTTAACAGATAGTCCTCCTGATATTTTTCCGCGAGCCGCAGCAAATAGTTTTTCACCGGCTGTAATCCTGTTTCACCGGCAGAAAATTTTTGGAGCAACGTCTGGAAATGCCGCTTCTCAGCTCCGGATGTTTTATCCTTGAAATATCCCCAGACATGCTTGGCAGCGTTCACCCCATTACCCGATAAAACCGGCAAATCAAATGATGCTTCAATGATTCGATACATTTTTAGAGCCGGATAAGAACTTTTGCTTCGCAGAAGCTGGCGAATTTCCTTATAACCCTCGGGGTATCGCTCCAGCACACAGTATTTGTAGTGCGCCCACTCGGTTTCCAATGCCACTATGCCCATTTCGTTAGTACAATTAATACATTTTAAAGCAGATAGATTTTTGTCCTTTACTTCCAGCATAATATCAATATTCATCCCAGATAACTGATGGCAGAATTCAAAAAAGGGATCGATTCGGATTGATTCGGAATGCGCACCTGGCTTCTTGCCCAGATGCTGCTGAGAGTAATGTACCTTTTGCGGCCCATCATCTTTTTTCCAACTTTCCGAACATGCTTTGATCCAATCCGCATCACCGATGGCTTCATTAGCTGGATACACCGAGTTGTGCAGATTGTCATACACAACAGGTATCCCAATGGCTGATGCCACACCTAAAATATCCTCAATGTTGTACATTCTATCATCGTTTTCAAGCACCAGACGTTTTTTTACGGATGGATTCAGATCCTTATAGCGGGAAACGAAGCGGCTTATGCTCTGACTCTTGTCGCCGTAAATGCCGCCCAGATGGAGTATGATTTTATGCTCACTTCCAAGCCCTATGCTGTCCAGAACTGTTGCATGATAATGCAGATCCTCAACTGCCCGCTCCGCAACCAATCTGTCAGGTGAATTCAAAACGGTGTACTGCCCCGGGTGCATTGAAACTCGCATCTCTGAACAAAGGATTTTCTGACCAATGGTTGAAAGCTTCTCCAAATAAATTTTTTCCCACTTTAAACCGGTCGCAAGGCTTGAACCAAACGGAATCAGGTCAGATGAAATACGAAAAAGACGAATATTGTTGCATATGTTGTAGTCGATCAAAGTTTCTAGGGAATTGAGATTATGCTCTATAAGTGACAATAACCGTTCGGCATCGGCATTTTTCAGGGTGCAGTTTTTCATTTTACTACCGGGCACGGCAATTGCCAGACAAGCATATCCAATTCTCATGAGCTTGGTTACCTTTCCTGTGTTAACCGAACACTTTAGTTATATTAATAGTTTTCTTTTCGCACTTCAAAATAGACCTGAGAGTATTTGCAGACCGGGCATACTTCCGGAGCTTTTTTGCCAATTACAAGATGTCCGCAAACGCGGCATTCCCACATGACCTCGTCGCTTTTTTCAAAAACCTTTTGCATTTCAACATTACTGAGCAGATGTCGGTAACGTGCTTCATGGGCTTTTTCAATTTCTCCAATTCTTATAAACCGTGCAGCAAGTTCAGGGAAGCCTTCCGCTTTAGCATCCTTTGCAAATCTATCGTACATATCTGTCCATTCATAGTTCTCACCTTCTGCAGCGTGGAGCAGGTTCTCAAGTGTGTTTCCCAGATTACCGAGTTCTTCATACCAGATTCTCGCATGCTCTTGCTCATTTCTTGCCGTCTGGAGGAAAAGGCCGGATATTTGATCATAGCCTTCTTTCTGAGCTATATTTGCAAAGTATGTATATTTATTTCTTGCCTGACTTTCACCGGCGAAAGCTTCCATAAGGTTTTTTTCTGTTTTCGTTCCGGCATATTTATTGACGGAAGCGGCTTTCTCTTCCACTTTTTCGAACGCGGATGCCGGCTGATTGCAACGGGGACATTTAAAACCTTCAGGGAGGGGTCCTTCGTGGATATATCCGCATACAGTACAACGATATTTTCCCATTTTATTATCCTCCTGAGTAATATTTTTCTTATCAAGTATAACGAGCAGCTTTTCAACAACATCCTTCGGGAAATCGTCAGGCTGTTGCGTTTCCAACAATGATTTTAAAAAATCGACTGTGTTTTGACTCTGCGGCAACATAAAGCCAGCTTCGCGAAGAATATCTTCGGTCATCAACCTGTTTGACATTGTAATCGCTTTGGCCAGTTGGCGTGCAATAGGACTATCCGATGTTTTTGCTATTGCTGAAGCAATCCGCTCCTGCTGAGCCTTACTGTCGGATAGCGACCGTAAAGAAGCCTGAACAGCAATTGCCTTTTCCTGCTGAGGCGGGAATTCATCGGGTATTAAAGATATCGCATGAGACGGACAAGCATCAACGCAGGCACGGCAGCCGCTGATACACTTTTCTGCATCAATCTGACCGGTTTCAGTATCGGTTGCGCCGGTTGGGCAAACATACAGGCAAAGGCAGTCTTTAGTACAAAGCCTTATATTTCTAACCGCGTGCATTATACCGCCTCCTTTTCAATTTTTCTGATTTTCATGCTTGGCACTTTGCATACCGGACAAATCTCAGGCGGTTCATCACCAATGTAAATAAAGCCGCAAATCTCACAAACATATACGTTGGTATTTTCAAGCAGTATATCCTGTTGCTTCTCGTATCTGCTTAGGAGAGAGGACAGTATCCTCGTTACCTTTTCTCCCCAAACGAGAGCTCTGAGTGCCCCTCGGTCGGCTTGCACGGCCGTAATACCTTTTGCATTTGCGTAGCTTTCTAGATCTTTCTGAATCAGAGCAGACAATAATTCAAACTGGTTAGAATCGGTCTGCTCGCTCTTGATGTTGTAGTATTCAGAAAGTTGAGCAAATAAACCGGCTTCTTCAAGACGGTATTGCTTTTCGCATCCTTTGGAAAGATTGGAACAAAGAGCGCTCAACTCACCAAAGGACAGCTCGCGCATGTCTTCCTCATATGTTTCCTGAACACTTATGTTTTTTGCGGAGGGTTTCGCGGCTGTTGTTTGTTCATTAAATTCGCCCTTGGTCGCGCCGCAGAGAGGACACGCCCAATCATCAGGTAAATCTTCCCACTTGGTACCCGGCGCAATGCCGCTTTCCGGGATGCCAGCGTCTTCATCATAAACATAGCCGCATACTGTACACACATATTTTTTCATTATTCGACCTCCTTCATGTTTTATGATTGTTTTTAGCATTTGCCCGTAAATTGAACTTTTTTATTAATCAGTATAATCTACAAATTCCATAATATCTTCAATTCTACAATGCAGTGCCATGCATATCTTCGACATACTCTCCATGGAAATGTACTCATCCCTACCGAGCTTGGCAAGGGTAGTACTGCTAATCCCGGCAGCTTTGGCAAGGTCGATGCGTTTCATGTTTTTATCAAGCAGCAGTTTCCATAGCCGCAGATAGCTTACTTTCATATTCAGAACCTCCTGAATGGATTCAATTTTACACATTATAATAATACCATATATTCGCAACTTTTTCAATGCGTATGCGAAAATAATATTTAGATATATGTATTTATTATGTCTATATCAAAATGACTGTCTCGCTAACAGTTTTCTAATGATGTATTCGTAATTTGCATTATGAGAAGATGTCGGACGGAACGGTAAAATGTATTGAAGAAGAGATACCGTTTGAGATACCTGAAAATTGGTGCTGGGCAAGAATTGGCACAGTATGCATTCTTAATCCAAGGAATGAGCTTACAGACGATATGGAAGTGTCATTTATCCCGATGACTTTGGTATCGGATGGCTTTGCTAATAATCATAAAAAAGAAATTCGAAAATGGCAATCTGTGAAATCTGGCTTTACGCACTTTCAAGAAAACGATGTTGGCATTGCAAAAATAACGCCTTGTTTTGAAAACCGAAAATCTGTTGTTCTGTGTAATTTAAAAAATGGTGTAGGAGCAGGCTCAACAGAACTCCATATTGTGCGAAGCATAGGCGGACATATTAGTTCATACTATCTACTCTGGTTTGTGAAAACCGAGAATTTTATAATAAATGGTGTTAGGGCGTTTTCAGGCGCAGTGGGCCAACAGAGAGTTGGAAAAGACTATATCGCTACCACTTTATTGCCATTGCCACCATTTGCAGAACAATTGCGTATCGTTACCGCAATAGGAGATGCCTTTGAATATATCACGGCTATCGAAGATAATAAGTACAGTCTTAAATCCATCATCTCCCAAGCGAAATCCAAAATTCTTGACCTCGCCATACGTGGCAAGCTTGTGCCACAAGACCCTGCGGACGAGTCCGCAAGCGTCCTGCTGGAACGTATCCGGGCAGAGAAAGAGCAGCTTATTAAAGCCGGTAAAATCAAGCGTGACAAGAACGAATCCTATATCTTCCGTGGCGATGATAAATCTTATTATCAAGACAAAGGCGGGAAGCGGCTCTGCGTTGAGGAAATGATACCATTCGATTTGCCGCAACAATGGCTATGGTGTCAACTTGGCGAGATTTGCGACTATGGAAATTGTAATAATACCGATACAGCTACTTTGCCGGATGATGCGTGGATTTTAGACCTTGAAGATATTGAAAAGGATACTGGCAAATTATTACAACGAATAACCGTTGCTAAAAGAAAGTCCAACAGCACAAAACACGCTTTTTACAATGGGCAGTTATTATATAGCAAATTGCGTCCATATTTGAACAAGGTGCTTATAGCTGACGATGATGGATATTGCACATCGGAAATACTGCCATTGGAATTTGCAAATATCATATTTCCTCCATATGCTCGTCATGTGCTTATGTCCACCTACTTTTTAGGCTATGCAAATCAATGCTCATATGGTGTGAAAATGCCAAGGCTCGGAACAAATGATGGAAAACGCGCATGGATACCACTTCCACCCCTTTCCGAACAGCATCGAATCGCCGCCGCAGTGGATGCTGCGTTCGCACAATTGGACACCATTGCAGATGCTCTCGTATAAACGGACAGCACTCCTTAACAGGGGTGCTGTCATTTTTCATATTACCAAGTTACGATTTTATCAACGAGTGCCTGCTGCTCACTTGCAGTACGGCGCAGATAAATGCGGGTGGTTTCGATGCTCTCGTGTCCCATGAGGTCAGCAAGAAATGAAATGTCATTATATTTCTCTAAAAAATTCTTTGCATAGCGGTGGCGAAACGAATGAGGATACACGACTTTCGGGTTGATGCCGTATTTATCGGCGTATTTCTTGAGCTGCTGCGAAATACCCCTTGTGGTGATGCGTTCTGCAAAACGGTTGAGAAATAAAAAACCGGAAGAAACTTTTGTGTCTTCCAGCCATTTAAGCGTTTCGTCCTTAAGTTTTTTCGGTATGTACAGCCGCCGCAGTTTTCCCCCTTTGGAGTAAAGGTCAAAATACCCTGCTTCCACGTGCTCCACCTTGATTTGAATCAACTCACTGACCCGCGCTCCAGTAGCTGCAAGATACCAAACCACAAAGTACCATTCCATATTGCCGTCCTTTTTGAGCTGGCTTTTCAAAAACTTGTAATCGGCATTGCTGATTACATTCTCGAGAAAATTCTTTTGTTGGATTTTTACGGATTTCAACTGCAAACGCTCTTTTTTGAGAAATACAAGATACTTATTGATAGCCTGAATGCGCAGATTTACCGTTTTCGGCTTGAAAAGCTCCAGTAGATAACCCTTGTACGCCATGAGATTTTCCTTGCTGATCGCATCGTAATGTGCCTCGAAGTAGTCAACTGTCCATAGATACGAAGTGATCGTGTTTTCGGAAAGATTGCTTTTTCGCAAAAATGCTTCAAATTGTCTTCGTGTTTCCATATGAAAAAAACCTCCATAATAAAATAGCGGTGCGTGAGCACCGCTGTATAATTTTATCATGAAGACTTGAAATGCCTGTGTATCTTATTATGAGAAGGTCGGAGATTCGGTCAGAAATATAGACGATGAAATACGGTTTGATGTGCCTGCGAGCTGGGGTTTTGTCCGCCTCGGTACCGCCATGCCCTATGAACAGCCACAGCCATATATTGTTACTTCAACTGAATATGATGCCAGCTATCCGACTCCTGTGCTAACCGCTGGGAAATCGTTTATTATCGGATATACAAATGAGACAGACGGCATTAAGACTGATTTGCCAACGGTGATATTCGATGATTTTACCACCGATAGCAAATATGTGAATTTTCCGTTTAAAGTTAAATCTTCTGCAATGAAAATACTAACTGCTGACTCATCATTTGCGGATATAAAATTCTATTATTATGTCATGCAGAAAATTGAATGCACCCATTCCACGCATAAGCGATATTGGATTTCGGATTTTTCTCAGAAAATCGTGCCGCTCCCGCCGTTACAAGAGCAAAAAAGAATCGTTGCTGTCATTGAAGCCATGGAACAACGCCTTGCTACTATCATGGGGAACCTTAATTAAAGGCTCTCCAAGATGGCGTTGCTCTGCTTATACAGGCATTCGATTATATCAACTATTTTCAGCTGTTCCGCCAGCGGAGGTATTGGTACCAATTGTTCTTTAACAGTATCCGCTGTTATTGCAATAAAAGTTGAACCGGTTGCTTTTTTGATAAAATCGCCCTGTAATGTTGAAATCCAATAATATGCAAACAATGATGTCATTTTACATACTGGTGAAATTGATGCCAAGCCTCTGCCGATACAAATCTTACCAATGAGAAGTACAAAGGCTCGGCGCTCCTGCAAAAGAAGTTTACAACAAATTTTTTGACAAAAAAGATGAAGCCCAACGAGGGTGAGGTTCCTCAGTTCTATGTTGAAAACAGTCATCCGGCGATTATTTGTCCGGAGGAATGGGATAGAGTCCAGAACGAAATGCTACGAAGGAAAGCTACCGGGCGACATCAAAACAGCCTAAGCCCATTCTCGGCAAAGCTTATCTGTGGAGACTGCGGTGAGTATTATGGCTCAAAGGTATGGCATTCCAACAGTAAGTACCGCCGTACCATTTGGCAGTGCAACGGTAAGTTCAAGGGTGAGGAAAAATGCCGAACCCCTCATTTATATGAAGATGACATCAAAGAGATGTTCTTAAAGGCGGTCAGTGAATTGATGATTGACCGTGAGGCACTTATCGAGGACGGCAGAGTGCTTCGAATGGCCTTCATGGATTTTATCGCTATCGACAAGGAAGTCGCAGAGATAACCAGTGAGATTGATGTGCTTTCGGGTCTGGTACAGAGGCTGGTTGGCGAAAACGCCAGCACCACGCTTGACCAGACAGAATACCGAAGCCGCTACGACGGCTATATCGACCGCTACGACAAGGCAAAAAAGCGGCTGGCGGCATTACAGGAACAGCGTCAGCTTCAGGAGCTCAAGGGCGATATTCTGAGCGGATTCCTCTTTGAGCTCGGTGAACTGTACGACCTGCCGATGGTATTCAAGGACGAAACATGGAACGCGCTGGTAGACCATGCGACCGTCCACGAGGACGGCAGAGTAGTTTTCAACTTCAAGAACGGCACCGAGGTCACGGAAATGCTGTAAAAAAGCATCATTATATTATGAAAGCCCTCTTTTAAACATAGGGCTTTTCTCTCACCCTCGGTTGAATGGAGGGTGCTCTATGGTAAACTAATCAAAAAACGATAGCCAAGTCAAAAAACGAATTGAAGCGTATATGTTGTGATTGAGCAAGAATTCACATTACAAAAAACACTATATATTGTGGTTCATAAAGAACGGCGGGTCATTGATTTGATGAAAAGCCCAGTATTACAGCCTTTTCTGGGCATAAAAAAACGT
>CAZRMB010000024.1:5653-17641 GCA_964600925.1 uncultured Syntrophomonas sp. | reverse complement strand
GGGCGCTTTTTTGTGAAGGTGGCGGGAATCGAACCCACGACCCACGGCTTAAAAGAAAGCTAGTCAGCTTGGGAAATTCCCTCAACTATCCTGTTAATTTTAAATTGATTAGTAAGATCACCCTCTTTTCGATTATTGGCTTGCGTGACATATAGGTGACAAAGCCTTCCAAGTTCTTCGACTGCTTCAACCATCTCCTCCCAATGCGGATTGATGTACCGGCTGGTGATTGATGTCCGTTTGTGGCCGAGGATCATCGCGATCACTGATTCGGGCACTTTGGCTCGTGCAAGACGAGAAGCGACCGTATGCCTCAGATCATGAAAACGAAAATCAGCGATGCCAGCCTTACGAAGTGCATTGCCCCAAGCCGTTTTAATGGTGCCTATTTTACCGCCTTGTCGATTTACAAACAGATGCCCTTTCTTGTGAGGCATCGATTCCAGCATCTGGTGCAAAAATAAGCTAATCGGAATAACCCGGTCCTCATCAGTCTTGGTGTGTTTAACTTCGATTTTGTTCTGATCGAGTTTGACATTTTCCCATTTCAGCCCCAGGATCTCGCCGCGTCTCATACCTGTGTTTAAGGCGACGATGACGATTTGATACAGCTGCCCGGTGCACGCTTTTAGCAGCCGGAAGAATTCATCATCCTCCAGAGTCCGGCCCCTGGATTTTTCCTTGTCGAACTTGATTGCCTTGCTGACCACTGGATTTTTAGTTAATAGTTCCCACTCGATGCCCATGTTAAAAATGTGGCGAAGGCAGGAAAGCTCCCTGTTAACCGACGCGAAGGTTCTGTCTTCCTCTGCGATGCCCCTCGCCGCATATCTTTGATCCAGCTCTCTTCTTCTGCGAATCTGATATTTTTGGATGTGAGAAACTTTGATGGAATCGACATTATAGTCACCTAGTTTTTTATTGTCGATCTCCATATTCAGGAGGTTCTTCAGCGAGACTACGTCTCGTTGCCATGAACGTTTGTTGGATTTGGCATATTCTAGATATCTGGCAGCCAATTCACGCAGGGTGAGCGATTTTGCCATTTGCAGGACTTTATAATTTTCAGCCAATACCTGATATTCGATGTCAGCCGCCATCTTCTTGGCCTGCTCTTTGTTCTGCGCCTCCAGCTTTATCCGATATCGTTTACCTCGAATCGTAAAGTCTGCGTACCACCTCTCCCCATGGGCAAACTTCCTTTTGTATATTTTGGCCACGATGAACCTCCCTTGGTAAGAATTCTGTCAGAATTCTTATACCCAAAGGGCGATGGAAACTTTAGTTGTGTATAGTTGCGATGATAAGCTGGCAGATAACCTCGTTAAAAACTTGTTTTGTAGGGTTAAAAAAAGTGCCTCATAAACGTACCATCTGGTACGTTATAAGAACTTGATTTGTATATAGGTTATGAGACGCTGGAAGGGTAATATAAAACAGGTTGTTAAAGGTGTCTCAGAAAGGAAGGTTTATGAGAGAAATGCAGCATCATTGTGAATTGTGGCAACAGCAGCGTCTGTGGCCTTTGTATACCAACATTTTTATTATTTCTTCTTGCTTTTCAGATACTGATTCACTAATATACCGGCAGGTCAGAAGCGGTTAGGGGGCCGGATATGGCTCGGCGCTCTAAAAATGGGGCAAAGGCTGGGTATCCGGCGCTTGACAGATGATGATTTCCTCGATTTTTTTGCCCCACAGCAATATCAAATTTATTAGCAATTTCTCGCTTTCTCTAAACGGACGACAAACTGAAAGAAACACTAAAAAGGAGAAGTAACTTTTCATTTTTTTCAATAATTCAAATGATTATCAACACAGGAATTATTTTTATATTAGTTTTTGCACCATCAATTTATGGACAAGATAGTACAGGCACTGTGATGGATATTGACGGATACACTTATAAGACAGTAAAAATCGGCAGTCAATGGTGGATGGCAGAGAACTTGAAGGTAACGCACTATTGCAATGGTGAGGAAATACCTAATGTACTTGAAATCAAGACATGGGCTGGTCTGAGGACAGGCGCATATTGTAACTATAATAACGATGTTGACCAGGTTGCCGTTTTATGGCAGGTTGTATAACTGGTATGCTGTGAATGACAGTCGTAAAATAGCGCCAGTCGGCTGGCATGTGCCGAGCGATGCGGAATGGCAACGCCTGGTAGATCAGTTGGGCGGCAGCTCGGTTGCCGGAGGAGGCAAATTGAAAGAGGCCGGCACAGCGCACTGGAATAGTCCCAACACGGGCGCCGATCATTCGAGCGGCTTTTCCGCGTTGCCTGGCGGTTACCGCTACTTCGGCGATGGCCATTACTGCCCTATGGGTAGCTACGCCACCTTTTGGTCTTCTACGGAGTGCGATTATTCCAACGCATGGTACCGGTCCCTGAGTTACGATACTTCAGGCGTGAACCGCGGCCTCGGCAGTAAGCAAAGTGGTTTTTCGGTTCGCTGTGTCAGGGATTGACTATGTGACTATTTGGCTATTTAACAGTATCCCGCGAAGCGGGATCGAAAATATTTATTAATATGACAAAACACGACAAATTGCCTGTCTACAAGGCAAGCTATGATCTGCTGTTGGATATTTTCAGGTTCACCAAGGAACTTACGGCTCACACGATGCAGCTGGTAAAGCTGCTTTGATTTATTCGCTCGTAACTACAGCTAAGCATCATGATGTGAATCCCGAAGAGTATCTTTAATTTGTCAGCCGCAATATTTCTGACTATCCTTACTGTAAATTAGCAGCCCATCTGCCACAAAACTGGAAGAAAAGGCCGCCAGCCGAGGGTGTACTTTGCTGAATGCTGACACACATTCAGTGGTGAACCATGTTTAAGGCTTATTTTATTAATATCGCTTTGCGAACTTCGCGATAGCTTCCGGCCTGTAAAACATAAAAATAGACTCCATTTGCGTTTCTGCTGGCATTCCAAATTACTTTGTGCGGACCAGCAGATAATTCTCCACTTAACAAATTAGCAACCTCTTCCCCTCTAAGTGTAAATATCTTTAACGATACTTTCTCTGGCATGGGCAGGTCAAATTCGATGGTGGTAGTCGGATTAAAGGGATTGGGATAATTCTGGACTAATATTGCTTTGGGGTCAATTTGTCGATTTTTATCTGAAATAACATTTGAAATAGATTCTCCTTCCCAGTTCCAGTCACAGATTTTTCCGAAAACATCCCAACCTTTTGATCTGCGATTATCAAGCCATACAAAAGTAATACGATTGGAGTTTGCACAAGTCTTCGGAGCAATTTCACCATGACCTGGTCCATCCGTTACGATCCTGATATTATTACCCCAGGGAGAACCATCAGGATGAAATCGTTGCCCTATTATATCAGGGTTATCCCTAGAATTTCTGTAATCTTGCCAAACAACGATAGAGTTGCCCCCATTCTCAAAAGCAATATTGGGGTAAAATTGCCATGTAAAACCTGGAACGTCATTGATTCTAGAAGTAGTACCTTGTTTTACGCCTGATTCATTAAAACGCTGTAAATAAACATTCCAATTTCCTGTGTCTTTTCTAAAATCAGTCCAAGTTATAATGAATTTGCCATTATTAAACAATGCTATCGATGGGTGCTCTGTACCTCCCGTCCCCACGTCATTTGCTTTAGCATTAGTGCCAATGCGTGACCCAGAAGAAGAAAATCTTTGAAAATAGATATCGTCTGAGGGAATATTTACATTATAGCATTTCCACGCAATAATAAATTGACCCTTTTCATTCATTGCAATCGTTGGATTTTTGTTATCTACTTCAGTACTTTGGTTATTATTAACAATTGTTACTCCTTCAAGGACCATATAGTAATTGATGAAACGTTGATAATAAATATTACCAGAATCAGAATAGGAGTCAGGAGAATGAGGCTGCATCCACGTGATGATAAAATCGCCAGCTCTACTTATAACGACAGAAGGAGATTGAAGCATATAAGTAGAATAATTCATATTTACTCGTTTATTGTTTTCTATTGGTTTTCCATAATGATCAAAACATTGATAATAAACATCATTCCCTCTAACACGAGAATCAATCCATGCGATAATAAAATTGCCGTCCGCGTCCATCGCTATCGAAGGATTACCTCGACTTCCTTTTTCAGAGTCATTAACTCTATAATTATCGCCTAGTTTACTTCCTAGAGAATCATACCGTTGACAAAAGATATCAGAATGACCATTTCGGTAATCTACCCAAGCAGTTGTAAAACTGTTATTTTTGCATATAGCGACTACAGGTTGTGATTGATGAATCATGTCCAAGTTATCACTATCAAGTCTCTGGGTTTCGCCAATTTTAATGCCATTCGTAGAATAAAATTGATAAAAAACCCGGTTTTGACCAATGTATTTATCTAGCCAAATAAACACATATTTATTGTTCCTATCGCTTGTAATCGCCCATTTTCCCTTAAAAGCGCTGGCATTATTAGTAACTTTAATGAAATCTCCTAATTTTGTTCCTGTAGAATCATAGCGCTGAAAAAATATCTCAGCTTCATCGAAATATTGACCTGAATCCCATACTATTACAAAACTTCCGTTTTCATTCATTCTTATTGATGCAGAACGCACTCCTTGTGAAGTTGAAGAACTGATATTTACTTTAACTGATTCTCCCATGGGTATTCCTGTTTGAGAAAAACGATTAAAAAATACCTCATAATAATTCCCCCAAACAATAATAAAATTTCCTTGAACATCTAAGTCAATTGATAAATAGGAGTATACTTTATCACTGAGACTCGTATCAATTACTTTAACATTGACTCCTGTTTTATTTCCATAGGCATTGATTCGTTGAAAAGTGATTTTTATATCTTTAATCCATTGTGCATTCATCCAAGCGATAATAAAATTTCCATGCGCATCAACAGCTATATCAGATTCGATTTGATCACTGATCTGCAGGTCCTCGTTAATTTTGATAGCTTCTCCAGCCTTATTACCTGTTTCATCGATTAGTTGATAATAGATATCGTATTTACCAGTGCGGGCATCAGCCCAAGTTATCAAAGAATTGCCAATATCATTTATCTGGACTGAGATGTCCGTATCTACAAACCAAAGTTTATGATCCTCATTACTTAATTCATTATTTTGACCCTGCGCGACTCCTAATGAATTGTAACACTGATAAAAAATATCATAATATCCTTTACGGTAATCGAACCAGCAGATGATAAAATCACCAAGCTTGTTCAAGGCGATTGCTGGATAGCCTTGAAACTCAATTCCCTTATCATCATTTACTCTACAGGGGGATGCTAATGGATTTCCCTGTGGATCGAATTGCTGAAAGAAGATGTCCCAATTCCCATTTCTATAATCAGCCCAAGCAATTACATAGTTGCCATTTTCCCCCATGCAGATTGCAGGGAAATTTTGACTGGGTCCTTTTCCCATTGCGTCATCATTAATAAGAAAATCATCATATATAACTGACGATGCTTCATTAACAGTTAAAAAAGCTGGGCTGCTCTTAATTTCAGGTTGCGAATTTATAGCTTTTATATCTTCACGTAAAAAATAATTTGAATCAATAGACTCTTGAGAAAACGAGATGCCAAAGAGACACAGCAATGGAACAATTGTAAGAAGACGGTATAATTCAAGATTTTTCATCTTGCCACTCCTGCGAAAATTGATAATTGCTAATAAATTTGATTTTGCTGGGGCCATAAAAATCGAGGAAATCATCATCTGTCAAGCGCCGGATACCCAGCCGTTTCCCCATTTTCAGAGCGCCAAGCCGTATGTGGCCTCCTCATAATCACACATGTCTATCGTTCAACGACAATACAAAACAAAAAAGCACAACCCTCTATCATCCTCTTTCGATGAAAGACAGTTGCGCTCTTCTGATCATGGTAAACCCCACCTGAATATACCATTGCCGGACCGCTATGTTATGTGAATTATAATAAATTCTGTACTAATTGGCAAGTAAATAATAATCCAACTGATAATATTTTAATCTCAAAATGGGTATAAGAATTCCGAACAAACTTGGAGGTCTTATGCTCGACGTAATCTATTCACAAGCCAAAAGGATATCAAAGGGGGATCCTGATCTGCTGCAAAATATCTTGGCGTTCAACCACTTGAATCTACAGTCTGCACAATCGAGAGGCAAAGCTCTCTCGATTGGAGAGCAGGTAAATTTCATGAAACATCGTGCATCGGAGTTACGCTCAGGAACTCGGCACTTCCTCGGACATGGCCAGTATAAAGGAAACAATGATGTGTATCATCCGATACCGTATTATCAGGGAAAAGTGCAGATTCATCATTTCGATTACTCTGATGGAGAGAATGGAGAAAAGTCCGGCGACGGTAAGGGTGATTTGACATCAAGTACATCTACGAAGCACTTGGAGGATGAACTGGTTTTTAAAATGGATCTCGAACTTTTCAAGTCGATGCTGTCACCGATGGAGCGACAGATCTTTGTCTCTCGAATTGCGGGTTACAGTGTTAATGAGATATCAGATAGATTGAAAATAAAACCTTCAACCATCAGGATTTATCTGCAGCAGCTTGGTGTCGAGTATCGGCATTGGTTTCAGATGGGATAAAAACGATCAAAAAGGGATGACAATAGGCATCTCTTTTATGTTAAAAGGTGCAATAAATGTACATTGGAAAGGTCATTAGACAACAACCTTGGAGGCTATCTTTAATCATTGTAATCATTGGAATAAAACCTGCAAGAAAACACCTCTAAAAGGTGGTTGGAAATGTATTAAAAGTGCATGAAAAAAGTGCTTATGTTTTGCACCTTTTTGTCGATAAAACTGAGTACAATTAGAAGCACATTTGGAGACCAAAATGAAGCTATTTGGAATAGAAATTTGCTTGCATATAGGCTCCAGTTTTGATACATTTCAAAAAATAGTAGTCTCGTAGTGGAATAATCAGTGGGGTTTTCCATGAGAAAGAGCACAACATTTTTATCAATTGGATAATATTGTTGTGCTTTTTGTTTTAGGTCCTGAATTTGCTTGTGGGTGGAAACGATAATGGTGTCCGGATTGGTCCCATGGCCCATAAACGGGGAAATGGATGGGTATCAGGGCACCGGAGAGAGGATGATTTCCTCGATTTTTTTGACCTTAGCAAAATCAAATTTTCTATCAGTTATCAGTTGCACCAGCCCGGCCTGGCGTCGTTGCACGGCATTCCACCGGGCCATGGATGTTTCCTGTCGGCCGGCCACCTGTCAAATTTCCTATCAGTTAATGGCCGCCTGTGGATTATACCTGTATGAACTGAAGGCTGGTGAATTCGAAGAGACAAAAAATGCTGTTTCTATACCAATGGATGAAAGGGCTAATCATGAAACGAAACATCGCTTGTACTATTTTATTTTTATATTGTCTCATTTTGCCAAGTTTGTTTGCCCAGACGATGGGCACGCAAAAATGGGCTTTTAAGTTCTCGGAAGCTCCATCCAGTCCTGCCATCGGCAGCGACGGTACGTTGTATATTGCATCCGGTTATAATTTATATGCCATCAATCCTGACGGTAGCCAAAAGTGGATATTCCCAACAGAATATTTTATATCCTGTCCAGCAATTGGCAGCGATGGCACAGTCTATATAGAATCATGGTACGTTTTATACGCCATCAAACCGGATGGGAGTTTAAAATGGAAATTTAGCCCAAATAAGGATATTTTAGGCCCTGTAGCTATAAGCAGCGATGGCACAATATATGTCGGATCTAATACTAATGCCTTATACGCCATCAATCCCAACGGCAGTAAAAAGTGGGCATTTACTACAGAATTAAGGGATTATCCTTCTTCTCCAGTTATCAGCAGTGATGGTACTGTATATATAAAATCATCTCAGAAGTTATATGCCATCAATCCAGATGGTAGTCAAAAGTGGTTTTTTTCAAAAGGATCATCTTTTTTGTATGCTTTTGGTGAGCCAGCTATAAGCAGCGATGGCACAATATATGTCGGATGCCAAGATAAAAATTTATACGCTATCAATCCCAACGGTAGTCAAAAGTGGGCATTTCCAACAGTTTACGGTACTTATTATTCTTCTCCAGCCATAGGTGGCGATGGAACGATTTACGTAGGGTCTTTGGATAATAAGCTATTTGCAATCAATCCCGATGGTAGTCAAAAGTGGGAGTTTTCCACAAAAGATGATATATACTCTTCACCTGCCATTGGCAGTGATGGTACTATATATGTAGGATCTACTGATAATAAATTCTACGCAATCAATCCCGATGGTAGTCAAAAATGGGCGTTTGTTACAGGCGGTGATGTGTATAGCCCCGCTATCGGAATTGATGGTACGATTTATGTGGGATCTAGCGATAAAAAGCTCTACGCTATATATAGCAGCAGCAATGGCTTAGCATCGGGGCCGTGGCCAAAGTATCGCAACAATAACTATAATTTAGGCACGTACCCAAAAGCCAACTTCACAGCTTCACCTATTAATTCTTTAACTAACGCACCAATTATCTTTACTAATTTATCATTTCCAATTTATACAAATTTTAAATGGGATTTTGGTGACGGAAATAGTAGTATTGAATTAAGCCCCACCCATGCTTACCAAAAGGGTGGTACGTATTCCGTAGTCTTAACTGCCAAAGGAGAAGGATTTGCAAATTCATGCACCAGAAAAAATTATATTATCGTGCGATCGCCAATAAAACCGATTGCCAATTTTTCCGCATCACCGGTGTCTGGCATGGTTCCACTTAAGGTATGCTTTTACGATTCATCTACTGGGGATATCGAAAATTTGAAATGGAACTTCGGCGATAGTACGAGTAGCAACGAAAGGAATCCAACTCATCAATATGATGTTGTGGGTATCTATACAGTTGTCCTGCAGGCGATTGGACCTGGTGGCCAAGACATCGCGATGAAAACAAATTATATCAATGTCCGCCACCCCATTCCTCCAAGCGCTGCATTTTCTGTTTCTCCCTCAGTTGGGAAAGCTCCGCTAAATGTGATTTTTTCAGACAACTCATCTGGCGATATTACCAGTTATTTATGGGATTTTGGAGATGGCTCTACGAGTACATTGCAAAACCCAGTGCATACTTTTGCAACTTTAGGAGGGAAAAGTGTAACACTTAAGGTAGTAGGTCCTGCAGGAGAGAGTATAATTAAAAAAGAGAATGTAGTTTATATCGCCGGTCATAATGTCCCTTCTATTGACTTTTCAGCTTCCAAAGTATCAGGGAAATTACCTTTGACAGTTACTTTTTCTGAATCTTCTAGAGATACAATCAATTCTCGTTTATGGGATTTTGGTGATGGCCAAGTCAGCAATGATATGAATCCAACCCACACTTATACATCTATTGGCTCTTATTCAGTCAGCTTGACAGCTAAAAACTCCGGTGGATTTAATACTGTTTCTAAGTCATCATTAATTAATGTAACTTCAGACGACGTATTACGCATACTGCGCGGCGAATCTAAATCAATTTCAAAAACTTTCAATACAAGTGGCTGTAGTGGCGCAACAACAGTTGATATCACAACATACATGCCATATTATATCTATTATAATAATCAATCAATTACAGCATCCTCAAATATGGTCACTTTCAATTTTAAAATTTCTGCGGATATAAATGCACCCCATGGATCAAATCCTATCCAGATCAAATATGAACCTAGGTTATATAGTTGTGGCCCTTTCACATTATTCTATACTGTACTAACAGCGAATGCTCCAACAATTTATATTGACACACTTCCTCAGAAAGGGATGGCCCCGCTCAATGTAAAATTCTCGCACAGGGCTAGCGGCCTTGTTTCAAGCTACCTATGGAATTTTGGGGATGGACAAACAAGTTCATTACAGAATCCCGATCATACCTATTCTGTCCCAGGGATTTACACTGTTCGACTCACCTTAGCTGGATCTTGTGGCTCCTCAACCGAGACTAAATTTAACCACATCATTGTTACAGAACCTGAAACTAACGTCAAAGTACCTCTTCTAACTGGTTGGAATCTCATTTCCTGGAATGTCGATACTCCCAATGATTCAACAACCGTACTATTAGCGAGTATCTTGCCAAAAATTAAAGTTGCCTTGGGATTTGAAAAAATTGGACAAACTTTTGATCCAATGCTACCTTCATTATCATCACTCCCACTTATGGATCATTTGCACGGTTATTGGATCAAAATGACATCTCCTGACACCCTGATTGTGTCCGGTTTGAAGGCCGATCCCTCTATCACTCCAATTCCCTGTGAAACAGGTTGGAATTTGGTGAGTTATCTTCCCTCACAAGCTGACTCAACCAGCCACGGCTTCTCCTCAGTGATCAACAACATGACCGTGGCGCTTGGCTACAATGGTGCTGGTCAGACCTTTGTCCCGCAATTACGTTCCTTCAGTACGCTCAAAGTAATGGCGCCCTATCTGGGCTATTGGCTGAGACTGAACCAGCCGGCCAATCTGCTCTATCCACAGCCGTTATCCGGGATTATACCGATGTTGCAGGCAACACCGATGTTAACCAAATCGGCCGGGAATGGTACGGAAAGTATTGCCGGATTCATCAACCCTACTAATGAATGGATTAATTTGTATGGTCAAAACATCGTTTACCGGGGGAGCCTGTTGCCTATTGGCACAGCGGTTACGGCCAGAGATCGGGAGGGAAACGAGTGTGGTTTGTTTATTGTTCACCAAGCTGGGACCTTTGGTTTGATGCCTGTGTATCGCGATGATCCCACCACTGAGATCGACGAAGGCACCAAACCGGGAGAAGAAATCAATTTGTATTTTGGAAACGAAAGAGTGCCTATCTCCTTGAAATGGACAGAGATGGGGGATGTGATCGATGTGGCCGACAAGATGACCGGTGTTCAGGAAAATTTTAATCAGATTTCGACCAGTTATATTCTATCACAAAATTATCCTAATCCTTTTAATCCGCATACGACAATCGGTTATCAATTGCCACGGGATGTACATGTGACGATCAAGGTATATAACACGCTCGGTCAGGAGATTGTGACTTTGGTGGATCAGCAAATGAAGGCCGGCGAGCAGCAGGTGGTTTGGGATGGCAGAGATCAACGGGGCAGCAGAGCAACTAGTGGATTATATATATACACAATAGAAGCCGGTGAATTTAAAGAAATGAAAAAGATGTTGTTGCTGTACTGAAACCGATAATGATATCATGAAGATAGGAACTGGCAATGAGAGTGAATAAATTCATTATTGCAATCTTTTTGACGATGGCCATTGGTTTCTGTTTGCAAGCGCAAATAAAACCAACCAATGAATGGGTTAGCTTTTATGGCAACAGCAGCATGTATCAGGGTATGCCTATTCCGATTGGAGCACAAATCAATGCATATGATCCTCAAGGAATATTATGCGGCAGTTTTACCGTAACCAAAGCCGGCGAATACGGATTTCTTGCGGTCTATAGGGACGATCCATTAACGACTATTATTGATGAGGGAGCGGTTTCCGGCGATACAATTCGTTTTAAGATTAATGGGGTATCTGCCAAGTTGTTGAATCCGGGTGTGAATGTTTGGACCGGCAACGGCGCGGTTATCAAGGCTGAATTGACCACTAATAGTCCTCCGGTTGTATTACGCCCGATGAAAGATATTACCCTGAATGAAGACGCACCACCTTACACAGTCACTGACTTGGATTCGGTGTTCAGTGATCCTGATAAGGATGTTCTGACATATTCAGTCCAGAGCAGTGTGCCGGAGATTCAGGCCAGCAAAGACAGTGAGAATCGGCTTAAACTTACGATAACTTCGAACTGGAGCGGCATCGGACAGGTCATCGCCATTGCCTCGGATGGAACGTTAACCGCCCGGGACACGATCATTGTTACCATCAAGCCGGTGAATGATGCCCCGGTTGTATTACGCCCGATGAAAGATATTACCCTGAATGAAGACGCACCACCTT
>CAZRMB010000024.1:0-5553 GCA_964600925.1 uncultured Syntrophomonas sp. | reverse complement strand
GACAGTGAGAATCGGCTTAAACTTACGATAACTTCGAACTGGAGCGGCATCGGACTTATTGTCGCTTCAGCATTTGATGGTTATTTCACTGCAAATGATACCATAATGGTGCTGATCCGTGCAGTCAACGACGCACCCTTTGTCAAACATGCATTACCGGATTTTTCAATCAACGAAGATGCACCATTATTCGTAGTGTCTGATTTAGATACCGTCTTTTTTGATGTAGACCAAGATACTCTGATATATTCTGTGGATAGTGATTCCTCAAAGCTCAAAACCATATTAACCCTTGATAACCGCCTTTCGATTTTGCCAAAACCAAACGCTAATGGCTTGGTCAGCATGATTCTAAAAGCGTGTGATGGTCATTCGGCAGTACAAGATACTGTGCACGTCATGATAAATCCTATTAATGATCCGCCGAGTATCTCAAGCATACCGGATACATTTTTTGTTAACTCGGCAATACTGAAAATTGATTTAAATAAATATGTAACGGATGTGGAGGAAAAGCCAGAACAACTGCTATGGAGTTGGAAATTGTTGCCGGATAAAAAGGACTCGGTTAAAGTAAGTATCGATAAAAGCAATACAGTTACATTCCAGACCGCGTACAATTTTGCTGGCAAGATAACGGTGATTTTTATCGTATCTGATTCCAGTAAATCGACCGACGCCGATACAATCAACATCCGAATTGACTATCAGGTCGGCGTTGAGCGATCGCTGATCGCAGCACTACCAACGGATTATTGTCTAAGCCCCAATTATCCGAATCCATTCAATCCGGATACAGCGATACGATTTGGATTGCCGCGTGACGGCGACGTTGACATAACGGTGTATAACCTGATGGGCCAGCAGGTTAGAGTAATTGCTGATGGCTCCTTTAAAGCAGGCTGGCATATCTTACAATGGAACGGCCAGGACGATTATGGCCGGCAATCAGGGTCAGGCATATATTTGATTCGTTTGGTCGCCAATGGGGTGTCGCGGTTACAAAAGATGACGCTCGTACGATAATAAAAAATCACATTTTCAATAACGAGCGATTTTTTTGATTTCTGAAAAATATGGTATTAAAGAGAACAGCCTAAACAAACGGGGGAATCATGAAATAAGATGGCCTATTAAAAAATTATTGTCTTAGACCAGTAATTGCTCAACCCGTTGGCTGTTATGCATTTTACCTAATCAACCGAACCGGAGATTGTATGAATTATGATGAACTGGAAAAATATTTGAAATCGTTGCCTGATCAGGTAACAGGACCCGATGGATCGTATGATTTTACCCACTTGCATGCCATAATGGCTGAGCTGTCAAAAGAGCGTTATTCCCTGACTCCTGAAGCCGATATATTTGAAATGAAAAGAATTCGGGAGCAATTATTCCCCACCGTACACCAGTCCACTTTCTGCAAGTATGTGTTCGACAAACCACGCGGCTATGCCGGGGATTTTATCACCCAGGAGATGATCTGGCTGGGAAGAACCGAGGGCGGCAGCTATTTGTATAACGGAACAAGCCGCACAGGCGAATTAATGTCAGCGGGCACTCAAAACCGGACCCTTCAGTGAGAAATATATCACGAACGCCTATATTATGCGACTTTAAAGCTATTTTCTCCCTTAACAAATTCGCGACTAGCACGATATGGGAGCATCGCAGAATATCGAAGTTCTTCGAGATTCGGTTCAATCTCTCTTAGTGGCGTAACCTGCCCAGAACCAGACGCTGCTCGATGCCTCGCCTCGATCTGTTTCAACTTTGTAAAAATCTCCAATGCCTTATTGCCTGCCTCACTTTTATACCTCGGCACTCGAAATATGCCGATGGTGGTCGGGCTTGTCTCGACCTCATTGTTCATTCGCCTTACCTCCTGGTTATATTTTTACCCAAAAAATTATAATGTTGCCTTTCCCCCAGGTATTGTTGTGCCCGTTGCCTGGGTAGATATCGGAGGGGTGGGTAGATGGGACCCAAATCCGCAAGATTTTTTACACTCCCCTAAATTAAAAACTGTACGTTTTCTTGTTCGAGCGAGACCAGTTATGGTCCTCTTTCCTATCGGTAAAACACATATACGTTTTAAAATCTCATTTTGAGATTATCCGTGGGAGACCAGGCGCAGCCATCGAGTCAATACATAACAAATTAAGTTTCTGATTGCCAGCAATCGGCACCTTCCAGTCAATACATAACAAATTAAGTTAAATTTTGCAAAAATGGTTAATTCCTATATATATTATAAAGGAACTAACCAAAAATGCATTTTTATCTCAGGTACCGGGCAGCATGTGCCTCGTCTACGCCGAGCACATCGATGATGTCCTCACTCCATGACCAGCCTGAACATCCTCTTGCTTATGGTTTTGGTCAACTTATATCCAATATTTACATATAATTGGTTGGGATTAATAATTTCTGGTCAACATTCTGGTCAACTTATATGCAATATTTACATGTATTTGGTCAACATGGTCAACATTTTACAAAAAAGTTTGGTAGAAAATATATTATATAAGTATAAGGATAGAAATTTGAAAAATAAGGTAATGTTGACCAATTCCATATAAATCAATAACATATCTTGACCAGAAACCCAACCAGAACAAAATAATGTTGCCCAATCTTATATAAAACAAATACATATCTTGACCAGAAAAGTCAGGTTTCTGACCATTTCTGACCAGAAACCCAACCGAAATCCACAAAGTGGAGTTCTACCATTTATAAATTCTCGTCCGTCCAGGATCATTATCCCGTCCATCCTCGATGTGATACAACCTTAGTTTTGTAGTTAAGGTCTTCATAGATGCCTTTCCGTCAGGATAAAGCCTATTAAACAACTTTACTGCTACGTCCTTGGCAATTTTCTTTTCAGGTAGCGAGGCCAGCATGTTTTCGTAAATTTCACCTCCCCATTGCGGAAGTGAATTGTCCACATTGTCGATGAACCAAGATGCATCGGCGTTCTTCAGCCGCATCGCAAATTCCTCGAATCTGTTCAAGCCAGCATCAATCATTTTTTCTTTGATACTATTTTTTAGTGGTTTATTAGCCATCGAAATATCGATGTCGATGTTCCATAGGTACTGGGCGAATCTCGGCAATTCATCGCCGAGCATTGGAATCACCTTCTCAGCATCAAACCACGATGCATCGGTTAATGGCCCACCGGTCTCAACGATATTAAACCTGCGGTCACTACGTTCGACCAGGAGAGGTACACTCTCGTTGGAAAAGAAGATGCAATTGGTGCAGTTCTTGATCACAAACGGTCTGATGAACTTTTCATTGATGGTGATCGTTGGATCGGTAATTATGGATTTAATTTTGCTGTTCAACGCGTTACGGCCGGAATTATCATGGGCCACTTCATTGAAAGCGATGAAACAAACGTTCTTCATAAACCCATTAAAGCTGCTTTTCAGCTGTTCATCCTCAACCGTAGCCGTTTGAGATTCCCCAAAGAGCGGCCTGATAATATAACCGAAGAGTAGTCCCTTGCCGGCTCCCTGGGCACCTTTGAATACGTAGGCGGTCATGAGTTTGCGACGAGTCCTCATCGCACAGGCCAGCCAATTGAGAAAGTGTTCCCTTTCCGCCGGCTCTGGCAGCAAGTTTTCCAGCAGATTATTAATCATCGGGAAATCATGATGTGGTTCGTGAACCTCATCATTCTTCTTCATCAGGTGATACCTCGTAGGAGTAAACAGATTATATATTCGGTTCGCAAGATCAATCTGATTATCATCATGCACATCAAATTTAAACTCTAATACTGGCATCGGGTCCGGGAACGGAGCATTATAACTCTTAAAAATATCCTTGATCACGTCTTTAGATGCTGAGTTTAATTTATTGTCGATGAGGTGAAAATAGTTTCCATTCGTTTTCTCAATAAAAACATAGGGTTTAGTTCGGTCGATGGGATCATACGTTCCGTCGCTGTTCCAGGCCGATTCTACTTTAGCTCGAACGTCCATTTCGGAAAATGGCGGATTGCACTTGCCGGCGCCTTCGAGAAGTTTTGCATAGACTTCGTCTTTGCTAAACCCACAATCCTTGAGATCGCAGGCTGCCCGGTAGCAATCGTTGTCACGGAACCCCTCTTCAGCACCCATCGCGATGAAGGACAGGGTTGCCTTGCGAGGTTGCTTTTGTTCCGGCATCGATATTTTGCCATTGCGGCTGCCTTTATAGGTGTTCTTGTGTTCTGCCAGAAATGCATCGATCTCAAGGGGCTTGATCCCAGCCTCACCAACAGCATGAAGAATCTTGCCGATTTGAACCTTGCCGGTATCCCGTTTTCCATTCGCCTGGCGAGCGTAACGGTTGCCCGTGAACATCAGATAATCCGGCACTAATGGGTGCTTTTCTTTATCGTGTTCGCGTACCTTGAAGTAGTTTGGATATTCCTTTGCCAGATAAGCAACAAATTGCTGACACTTCCGTTTATATTCATCGACCGTGTCGGCGAACTTGGCAAAATATATGTAATGGTGGATGGATTTATTGCCGGAATGGACCACAAACATTGGAGTTTGAAATTTCTCGGCGATTAGTTTGGAGCGTTCCTCCTGAATCCTCATCGGACAGTTGTCGAATTCCAGCACGATGGGCTGAATGCAGCCACATAGGGCGAGGTATTTTTGCGATCGTTCAGGGAGATCAGCACCGACAAAGGGGAGGACGGTGGTGAATTGGTTGTGGTCTACGGCATCGTAGGTTTTTTTAAAGATCTCCGACGCATCATCGCATCGGGTTTTTAAAAATATAAGATCCTCTACCGTAGCGTAGAGATAAGGTGATTTAACGATGTAACAATGTTGAGTTGTTCCTTTCATTATTTTGTGTTGGTTGGATGTTAATAGTTGCTGCGTTGTACATGATATTTTTTAAACTGCGGATGGCTTTTGCGTACATCAAAGGAGATACTGACGCATCGCCATCGTAAAACCCATCAATCAATTGATTGATGTCCGGTCCCTCGAATTGAAAACAGGACCGGTTCTCGCTTCGCTCATGGCTGACCAGATTCACTTGTTTGGCCAGCAAAAACGACGCGAGATAAAAGTCGCTCGTTGATACTGTTTTTTCCATAATGTTTAATTTGGTAAAGTTCGCAGTCGGCATCGCCGACTACATGATGCATTTTAAATTAGAAGTTTTCTGTTTGCAGGTGAAATCGACAAGTTCGTCAATTTCGTTTCGGAGAGTTTTCTGTAGGATGTGTTGTCTTACACTTTAAATTAAGACTATTTTGTCTGAAATACAAGAAAAAAATGAGCTAAGTTCAAAATAATTGACTTCGTCTTCTCAGTGTCACGTGACAAATGCGTGACAGACCGGAATGATTTTTGTGGAGAATCAGCAAGTTTAAGCCAAGCTGGCCTGCACTGCCAAGCAGGAATCAATGGAGAGCAGATGCGTAAGCTGTTGAATAATAAAAAGAAAAACCCTCAATAGAATTTCTACTGAGGGCTGTGTTTTGTGAAGGTGGCGGGAATCGAACCCACGACCCACGGCTTAAAAGGCAAGTTT
>CAZRMB010000023.1:0-18021 GCA_964600925.1 uncultured Syntrophomonas sp. | reverse complement strand
TATTTCTTTAAGGCAATGACCACCTTGCGGTTTGGTTCATCTCCCATCGAGTAGGTGACTACCTGAGGATCCTCCTGCAAAGCCGTATGTACGATTCTGCGCTCCTGCGATGTCATCGGCCTCATGACTACATTCTTTTGTGTATCTTTTACCTTGTCGGAAAGCCTTCTGGCTAAAGATTCCAGTGATTCATCTCGTTTTTTACGGTAGTCTTCAACGTCCAGAATCAGTCTGATTCTTTCTCCCCGTTTGCGATTGATCATCAATCCGGCAATGTACTGCACCGCATTCAATGTTTCGCCTTTGCGTCCAATCAGAAGCCCCATGTCCTTGCCGATAATATTGATGCGTACCGTGCCTTGCTCCGCCGTTATTGTATCTATCTGATATTCGATTTTCATTTTCCTGAGCAATTCTTCAACAATCTGGCGAGCGTCTTCGGCCGGATTTTCTTCTTTCCGGGTTAATCTTACTATGGCAGGTTTGCCGCCAATCAGTCCCAGCAGACCTTTGCTGCCTTCTTCCAAAATCTCGATCTCAACCTCATCAATTTCGCAGCCTAGTTCTTCCAGCGCTGCCTGAATGGCTTCATCAATGTTTTTTCCCTTTTTGTCTATTGTTTGGACTTGCATTATTAGTTTTTCCTCCTTTGTCCCTCCCAGCGTCCGTTGACTTGCCGTCAACCTCACCGGCTGCCGAAGTTTTTCCCCCTTTTGTCTTTTCAGCGTTTCCGGTCTTGCCGTCTGCTTTTGCCGCAGCGGAAGGCTTGGCATTATCCTGTGTTTCCATAGTCATTGATGCTGTTCCCTTGCTGATTGCCATACTTTTCTTCTGTGCATTTACGTATAGCTGCTGAATGATCCCCAGCGTGTTAAAAACGACCCAGTACAAGGGCAGTCCGGCCGGTAGTTTGTACGCGATAAAGGCCATAAAGATCGGCATAAAATAAAGCATGGTCTTTTGCGTGGGGTCTTTACTGTCAACCATGGATATCTTCTGTTGATAGTAAGTGGTAGCTGCTGCCAGGACGGCCAGTATAAAATAGGGATCCGGTTTGCCGATATTGGGAATCCATAAAAATGCTGCATGGGCAAGATTGACAAATTTAAAATTAAAGAGGGCTTGGTAAAAGGCAATAAAAATAGGCATCTGAATGAGCAAGGGCAGACAGCCTCCAAAAGGACTTACCCCATGCTCTTTGTACATTTCCATGATCTTCTGCTGCATGACCTGCGGATCATCTTTGTATTTTTCCTGAATATATTTCGTCTTGGGCTGAATCTCCTGCATAGCCGACATTGAATGCATCTGCTTCTGGGTCAATGGAAACATCAATAATTTTATGGCTATGGTCATAAAGATAATCGCCAATCCATAACTGGGCAGGCCCATTTGTACGGTCAGACCATAGGTAAGATCAATGACCCCTGCAAACCAATGAACAAAACTACTCCACAAATTAAAACCCTGCTATGATATTTGTTTCTATAGCAGGTGCCACCTCCTTAATTTTTAAACGATAAGGGATTTTGCTGGATTTTTATGGCACCGGATCATAACCGCCGGGGTGAAACGGATGACATCTACTGATTCGTTTAACTGTCAACCATCCTCCTTTTACTGCACCATACTTGGTGATAGCTTCAACAGCATAGTGGGAACAGCTAGGGTAGAAACGACAGGAAGGCCGCATGAAAAAGGTTACCTTTTGATAAAGTTTTATTAAAAATATAAATACTCTACTCAACCAGCTTGGCCTTCTTAACCGCGTTGAGAAAATCTTTTTCCAACGCTGCAAATAATGCTTCCTTGATACTAAACCTGGCAACAATGACCAGATCAAAGCCTGTTTTTAAGTGCGGCAAATGCATCTGTACAATTGATCTCAGTCTTCTTTTGGCTTGGTTTCTGAGTACTGCATTACCGACTTTTTTTGAAGTTACAATTCCAAAACGGTCATATTCAAGATTATTGGCAGTCATAAACACAATTATGTATCTTGACTGTATTTTCTTACCGTTTTTATATATATAATTGTAATCTTTTTTTTTGCTGATCCTGTACTTTTTATTAAGCATCCCGAGTCCTTTAAGGGTACAGTGAGAACCCGGCCTGCGCTGCAACCTGACAACGAAAGCCGTGGCTGCCTGCACGATTTCTTTTCCAGCGAATAGAGCCCGCCCTAAACATTTTTCATGTTTTATGGGCGAGTCTTTGCCGATGGTCACCTTCTGAAGTAAAATAAAAGGCCGCTTGAAAACGACCTAAGCAGAAAGTTTCTTTCTTCCTTTTTTCCTTCTTAGCGCCAGTACTCTTCTACCGCTGGCGGTTGCCATTCTCTTTCTAAAGCCATGTTCTTTCTTTCTTTGTCTGGTCTTGGGCTGAAATGTCATTTTCACGATTGAGTTGCCTCCCTTAATTTTTCCAGTACTTTATCATTATATTTACAAAAGCCTGCTCATGTCAAGGCTGAGCGTCTTTCTAAATACTTCTAATTGTTGTTTGAATCTGCTATTATTATATATATTTGAATCGATATCTGTTTTTCATGCTTAAATTTATCTTTGCTTTCCTATATATAATAGATATTATCCTAATTGTCCACAAAGTTTTCTTTTTCCTCAGGGAATTTTTCCACAAATCAACAGGAGGCCTTTTTTATGTCCTATAACCAAGACTACGTTGTCTTATGGGAAAAGGTTTTAAGTGCAGTTCGTCAGGAAATCGGCTCCACCAGCTTTGACATTTGGTTTTCCAAAGTCAAATATAACACCAGCCGCGACGAAAAGATTTATATAACTGTTCCCAATACCCTGACCAAGGAATGGATCGAATCGCGCTACCTTGAAAATATGCAGCGTTACTTCCGTGAATTAAGCGGTCCCAATATATCACTTGTGCTTACCACTGAATCGATCAAGAAAAATACCTATATTTCTCCGTTCAATCCTAAATATACATTCGATACATTTGTGGTGGGCAATAGCAACCGCTTTGCCCATGCCGCCAGTTATGCCGTAGGAGAAAGTCCGTCCAAGGCTTATAATCCACTTTTTATTTACGGTGGGGTAGGCCTGGGCAAAACGCATTTGATGCAGGCCATTGGCCATCGCATTGCGAAAAATCATGCAAAATATTCCGTTATGTATGTTTCCTCGGAACAATTTACCAATGAATTGATCAGCTCGATCAAAGATGACAACACCTCCGGTTTTCGCAACAAATACCGCAGCATCGATGTGCTGTTGATAGATGACATTCAGTTTTTAGCCGGCAAAGAGCGTACCCAGGAAGAATTCTTCCATACTTTCAATACCCTGTACGAAGCCAACAAACAGCTGGTTATATCCAGCGATCGTCCGCCGCGCAGCATCCCTACGCTGGAAGATCGCCTGCGTTCCCGTTTTGAATGGGGACTAATAACCGATATTCAGACGCCCGATCTGGAAACGCGAGTAGCCATATTGCGCAAAAAAGCGCAGAACGACAACTTCAACATTCCTTACGATGTAATTGATTATATCGCCAATTACATTGATTCCAATATCCGTGAACTGGAAGGCGCCCTGGTCAAACTGGTTGCCTTCGCTACCATTAATAAACTTCCTTTGGACATGAATACGGCTACCATTGCCTTAAAAGATATATTGCCGCCGCCCGGTCCCAAAAAAATAACCATCGAATGCATCCAAAAAGAAGTCTGCAAATATTACGAAATTGAACTCAGTGAAATGCTTTCCAAAAAGAGAAATAAAAATCTGGTTGTGCCTCGCCAGATAGCGATGTATTTATGCCGTAAAATGACTGACGCATCACTTCCTTTAATAGGGGATCAATTTGGCGGAAGAGATCATACTACGGTTATTCATTCTGTGGACAAGATCACACGTGAAATTTCCGAACAGGTTGAGTTATCCGGCGTGATCAAAGAATTATGCAAAAAAATAGATCCTGATGTGAATGAAAAATAGGACAAGTTATCCACAGCATTATTAAATGGTTCCAAGCTTCATCACTACCGTGAAAAAACAGCTTGTCCACATTCCTCACACTACTACTACGGTTACGGCTGGTTTTTATGAATAATAAATAATAAGACGGAGGTCTTGAAATGAAACTGAATATCGAAAAAAGAGAACTATCTTTATTAACGACCATGGTTTATCGGGCAGCCTCAAATAAAAATACGATTCCGGTCTTGTCAGGACTTTTACTGGAACTGACTCCGGAAAAAGGTCTGACCATGACCGCCACTGATATGGAAATAGGGATCTGTGCCAGTACCACTAACGTAGATGTTATCGAAGCCGGTTCAGTGCTGGTAAATGCCAATTACTTTGCGGATTTTATTAAACTTTTGCCGGATGAAAACATTGCCATGGAACTGAACGAAAACACCTCCAAACTTAATATCAGTTACGGACGTTCCAAGGGTAATATAAACATCTACCGGGAACAGGATTATCCCGCTCTGCCCATCGATAAAATGGAATTTCGTTTCGCTATTGCCCAAAAAACACTGAAAGAAGCGTTGCGCAAGACGGTTTTTGCCGCTGCCACCAACCATTTCCGCCAGGTATTTACCGGTGTTCTCTTTGATATTCAGAATGGCAACCAACTCAGAGTCGTAGCTTCCGACACCCACCGTCTGGCATATTATACCCATATACTGAATGAGACCATGCCGGAACCGTTTAAATTTGTGATCCCGATCCGTACGGTAAATGAATTGCTGCGCTTCCTGGAAGACAGTGACGAAGAAATAAAAATAGCCACTTCAGAGAACAATGTCATTTTCTATAAAGACGGATTCCTGTTCCTGTCCCGCCTTATAGAAGGACAGTATCCCAATTACGAGCAGGTTATTCCCGCCAACTTCGTTACAAAACTGAATATAAAAACGCATGTCCTGGCAACCAGCCTGGAAAGAGTAAAAATCATGCCGACCGATGATAAATTAAAAATCCCTCATCTGCAGCTATCATTCCAGAATGATGAAATTCATATTAACTCCAATTCAGAAGTGATGGGAGAAATCAATGAGGTCATTGAAGGCGCAGACATTGATGGCGATAAGGAATTAAAAATCGTTTTTAATACCAATTATTTCCTGGATGCAGTGAAAATTTACGATCAGGAATGCGAGACGATATCGATCTCCCTTTCCGGTTCGTTCGGGCCGGCCATGCTAAAGAACAATGAGAAAGAAAATTACTTGTATATCCTGGTGCCGATGCGGACCAGCAATTAAGGAACAGGGCGAATTTATTGAGAATCAGCCGCTTTACTGTCAGTAACTTCAGGAACCTGAAAAAAATAGATTTCATTCCCGATCGGGCTATCAATATTTTTTGCGGTGCCAACGCCCAGGGTAAAACCAACCTGTTGGAAGCCATTTATGTCCTTTCAGCAGGTAGTTCTTTTCGTACCAGTACTGACAAACAACTGATCAATTACGATGCCGTCCGTTATTTCATTCAGGCTGCCTACATTTATCAGGAGCGGGATTTTACCAGTGCTTTGTCTTTTACCGGCAATAGCAAAGTATTCTCTGTCAATAATAAAAAAACCAGTACCCACAACCAGCATCGCTTGAAAGTGGTATTATTTAATCCGGATGATTTATTTCTTATAAAAGGTTCTCCTGGCAAAAGACGTTCCCTGATCGACTTTTTACTGCAGCAGTTATCGGTAGAATACACTGCTGCACTGGCCAATTATGTTAAGATTTTAAAGAAGAGGAATTTATTGCTCAAGAAAGAGCAAACTAACCAACAAAGTTTTGCGATCGTTGACCAGTTGTTTATTGAGAGTGCGGTCAGCGTTATCATTCAACGGATCAATTTTATTAACCGTTTGGATGAAGAAGCAGCTCTACTTTTTAAAGAAATCAATGATGCCGGCAATCAGCTAAAGATAAGATACGCACTTTCTTTTCCGGTAGAGAGTGATAAAATTAATCTGAGTATCTTATCAAACGCAATGCATGAGCAGATAAAAAATATTTTTCCGGAAGAGATCAAGCGCAGACAAAGCCTTACTGGTCCTCATGTCGACGATATCAATTTTTATCTCGACGGCAGACCGGCAAGGATTTATGCGTCCCAGGGTCAGCAGCGAAATATCGTTATTTGCCTGAAACTGGCGGAGATGTATACTTTTAAAAAAATCAAAGGATATTATCCTGTTTTCCTGCTGGATGAAGTTCTGGCCGAGCTGGATGAAGAAAAAAGGAACCTTTTGCTTGAACATCTGCAAAAAGCTGAATTCCAGTCTTTTTTAAGCTCCGTTAATTTCGATCCGCCGGAAGATTTCAAAGCCGCTATTTATACAGTTGCAAACGGAGATCTACTCGGAAAGGAGTAAACAATGTTCCTTCATCTGGGCAATGATGTGGTAGTCGCAACCCAAAGTCTGATCGCGATCATTAATATCGAAGATCCCTGGTCGGAAGATGTTCAGGACGTAATTGACCTGGCGGAAATGGAACGCAGATTGGTTACGATTTCAGATCAGGAAAAAAAGAAGGCCCTGGTTATCTGTGACGACTGTGTCTACATTTCGCCCATATCGTCACAAACGCTATATAAACGCGCCAACAATTTCTATAGGGAGGTCTAGGTTTTGGTTAACGGCAACGGCAATACAAACGGAGATCAGGCATATAATGCTTCTGATATTCAGGTTCTGGAGGGACTGGAAGCAGTCCGCAAAAGGCCGGGTATGTATATTGGTTCCACCGGGCCCAAAGGACTGCATCATCTGGTTTATGAGATCGTTGATAACAGTATCGACGAAGCTGTGGCAGGATATTGCGATAAAATTGAGCTGATTATCCATCCCAACAACAGCATAACCGTAAACGACTACGGCCGCGGCATACCGGTCGATACGCATCCCGTAATGGGCATTCCGGCTATCGAAGTTATCCTTACTACCCTGCACTCGGGCGGCAAGTTCGGTGGCAGCGGCTATACCATTTCCGGAGGACTGCACGGAGTCGGGTTGTCAGTGGTGAACGCACTCTCCTCGCTGATGGTGGTCAAGGTAAAAAGAGACGGGAAAATCTACAGTCAGCAGTATATGCGAGGTAAACCGGCCAGCACGCTGGAAATCATCGGGGAATCAGATGAAACCGGTACCAGTATTTATTTCGAACCTGATGAGGAAATATTTGAAGAAATCGTTTTTGACAGAGAAGTTTTGGTGCAGCGAATTCGGGAACTATCATTTCTCAACAAGGGATTACTAATAGAAGTTACTGACGAGCGCGAACCGGAAGGGTATAAGCGAGCATTTAAATCCAATGGGCTGCATGATTTTGTCGCCTACATAAATAAAAACAAAGAGCCCATCCATGATAAGGAAATCTACTTCGACGTTAAAAAAGAAGATGTAGTGGTGGAAATCGCCATTCAATACAACAATGGCTACGCCGAAAACATTTATTCATTTGCCAACAACATCCGTACCCAGGAAGGCGGCACTCACGAAATCGGGTTTAAAACCGCCCTGACCCGGGTGATCAATGATTACGCCAAGAAAAACGGTATTTTGAAAGAAAGCGAAGCCAACCTGACCGGAGAAGATATAAGGGAAGGGATTGTGGCCATCATCTCGGTTCTGGTCAAAGAGCCGCAGTTTGAAGGCCAGACCAAGACCAAACTGGGCAACACCTTTGTGCGCGGCGTAGTGGACAGCGCCGTTTATGAAAATATGGATGACTTCCTGGATGAAAATCCAACCGAAGCCAAAAGAATTCTGGAAAAAGCCATCTCCGCCCGCCGCGCCCGGGAAGCAGCCAAAAAAGCCCGTGAGCTGACCCGTCGCAAAAGCGCGCTGGAATCAACCTCCCTGCCGGGCAAATTGGCCGATTGCAGCAGCAAGGACCCGGCTTTATCAGAACTGTTTATCGTGGAAGGAGATTCCGCCGGAGGCTCCGCCAAACAGGGAAGAGACCGCAATACCCAGGCGATACTGCCGCTGCGGGGAAAAATTCTTAATGTTGAAAAAGCACGTCTGGACAGAATCTTGTCCAGTGAAGAAATACGCAACCTGATCACCGCCATCGGCACCGGCATTGGCGAAGATTTTGACATCAGCAAGGCCCGCTATCACAAACTGTTTATCATGACCGATGCGGACGTGGACGGATCCCATATCAGGATTCTATTGCTGACCTTCTTCTATCGCTTCATGCGAGAACTGATCGAGCATGGTTATGTCTACATCGCCCAGCCTCCGCTCTATGGAGCCAAAAGAGGCAGCGATATACATTATTTCTACAATGACAATGATCTTAACAAGTTTATGAGCAATACCGACAAGAAATGGTCACTGCAGCGCTACAAAGGTCTTGGAGAAATGGATGCGGAACAATTGTGGCATACCACCATGGATGCAGACAACCGAATCATCTTGCAGGTCAATATTGAAGATGCCATTCAGGCAGATGAGATCTTCTCCGACCTGATGGGTGACAACGTGGAACCGCGAAAAGAATTTATTCGAGCTAACGCCAAATACGTAAGTAACCTGGATATTTAAGAGGATAAATGAAAGATGGTTTAAAACCAGGGGGGTATGAAGAAATTGGGACAGGATAACCTTTTTAATAAAATCATTCCAATTGATATCGAAAAAGAAGTACGCAAATCGTTTCTGGAATATTCCATGAGCGTTATCGTATCACGCGCGCTTCCTGATGTGCGTGACGGTTTAAAACCGGTGCACCGCCGCATTTTATATGCGCTTTATGATCAGGGTATGACCCATGACAAGCCGCATAAAAAATCAGCCACCATCGTCGGAGAAGTAATGGGTAAATACCATCCCCACGGTGATCAGGCCATCTATCAGACCATGGTCAAGCTGGCCCAGGATTTTTCCATGCGTTATCCGCTGGTGGACGGTCACGGCAATTTCGGTTCGGTTGACGGAGATTCGGCAGCGGCCATGCGTTATACCGAATCGAGAATGTCCAAAATGGCCAACGAAATGGTCAAGGATCTGGACAAGGAAACCATTGACTGGCGCCCCAATTATGATGATAGTCGCAATGAACCGGCGGTCCTGCCGGCGCGCATACCGAATCTGCTGATCAACGGGACTTCCGGTATCGCAGTGGGAATGGCAACCAACATGCCGCCCCACAATCTTTCCGAAGTGGTGGAAGCCCTGAAATTATATATCGACAACTCGGAAGTAACGCTGGACGAGCTCATGAAGGTTTTACCCGGACCGGATTTTCCCACCGCCGGAATCATGAGCTCCGCTGGCATCCGTCATGCCTATGAAAGCGGGCGGGGCAGCATCAAGATACGTTCCCGCTATGAAATAGAAGAAAGAAAAGGCGGCAAGACCGCTATCATTGTTACCGAGATCCCCTATCAGGTAAACAAGGCCAAGTTGGTGGAAAGGATTGCTGAACTGGTCAAGGACAAGAGGATCGACGGCATCGTTGACCTGCGCGACGAATCAGCCCGCGTAGGCATGCGCATTGTAATCGAGGTAAGGCGCGACGTCAATGTCAATGTATTGATCAACAAGCTGTTCAAACATACCCAAATGGAAGACAGTTTCGGCATCAACAATCTGGCGCTGGTCAATGGCGAACCCAAGACGCTGAGCCTGAAAGACATGTTGAAATATTATATCGAACACCGCCAGGAGGTCATCACCCGCAGGACCATCCACGATCTTAAACTGGCAAAAGCCCGCCTGCACATCGTCGAAGGACTGCAGATCGCCATAGACAACGTGGATGAGATTATTGCTCTGATTCGATCCTCCAAAGATCGTGAAACCGCCCGCAACGCATTGATTGAGCGTTTCGGCTTAAGCGAGATACAGTCCAACGCCATTCTGGACATGCGTTTTGTCCAGCTGACCGGGTTGGAAAGAACCAAACTGGAAGAGGAATATAGTGAATTACTGGCTCGTATCGCCGATTTCGAAGATATTCTGGCCAACCCCACCCGGGTGCTGGGGATCATCAAAGAAGACTTGGATGAAATCAAGGACAAATACGGGGACAAAAGAAGAACTGAAATCAGCTATGAAAACGTTGACTTTGACGAGGAAGATTTCATAGAAGACCATGAGGTCGTCATAACCTTAAGCAACCGGGGCTATATCAAGCGTCAGCCGCTTGATACATACAAAGCACAAAAGCGCGGCGGCAAAGGGATCAGTTCCAATATCCGCGCCGAAGATTTTGCCCTTGACATTCTGGTCACCGGGGTATTAAATAATATCCTATTCTTTACGAATCAGGGCAGGGTATTTTCCACCAAAGCCTATCATATCCCGGAGGCATCACGCCAGGCCAAGGGGCAGGCGTTGGTCAATATTATGGAATTACGTCCCGATGAAAAAGTCAGTACCCTGGTGGCGGTCAAGTTTTTCGATGAACACCGTCATCTGCTGATGGTCACCCGCCGCGGAGTAGTAAAGAAAGTGCCCCTGAACGCTTTCGGCAATATCAGAAAAACCGGCCTGATCGCCATAAATCTTGCGGATGGGGATGAACTGGTAGGGGTGTTAAGAGTAGACGGCGATGACAAGGTCATGCTGGTCTCCAATGATGGTCAGTCGATCAGCTTTGATGAACAGCAGGTGCGTCCCATGGGCCGAACCGCTGCAGGAGTCAGAGGAATAAAACTGGGGCAAAGTGATTATGTAATTGGTGTGGATAAATACCGCGACAATGGGGAAGCCGTTCTGGTAACGCTCAACGGCTATGGCAAAAGAACCCGCCTGGAGGAATTCAATATCCAGCATCGCGGCGGCAAAGGGCTGAAAGCCATCGAGGTTAACCGCAAGAACGGCCCTGTGGTTGGTTTCAAAGTCGTCAAGGAAGATGAAGAAATCATTATTCTGACCAGCGATGGACAAATCATTCGTCTGGAGACAGAAGACATATCGACCCAGAAGAGATATTCACGCGGCGTAGTGCTGATGAGAATCGCCCAGGATGACAGCATTGCTGCCGTAGCACGCTTCAAATCTGAAAAAGAAGAATAATAATCAATCAATCGTTGGAGGGAGTTCATATGGTCGAGAAAGGTACATTTACATTGAAATCAGGACTGGCTCAGATGCTGAAAGGCGGCGTAATCATGGACGTCACCACCCCTGAGCAGGCAAAAATAGCAGAAGCAGCCGGAGCATGTGCCGTTATGGCCCTGGAAAGGGTACCGGCTGATATCAGAGCAGCCGGCGGGATTGCCCGTATGGCTGATCCGACCATCATCTTAAAGATCATGGAAGCCGTTACGATCCCGGTCATGGCCAAATGTCGCATCGGTCATTTCGTGGAAGCCCAGGTACTGGAATCTATGGGCGTGGACTATATCGATGAAAGCGAAGTCCTGTCTCCGGCAGATGACAAGTATCACGTCAATAAAAATGACTTCAAAGTCCCCTTTGTCTGCGGGGCGCGCAATCTTGGCGAAGCGCTGCGTCGTATCGGCGAGGGCGCAGCCATGATCCGCACCAAAGGCGAACCCGGTACCGGCAACGTCATCGAAGCCGTACGCCATATCCGCCAGGTCAACGATGAGATCCGCTGGGTCAGCAATCTGCCCGCGGAAGAATTAATGACCGCTGCCAAAGAACTGCAGGCTCCCTATGAACTGGTCCTGGAAGTTGCCCGGCTCAAAGCATTGCCGGTGGTAAACTTTGCCGCGGGAGGCATCGCGACTCCATCTGATGCAGCCCTGATGATGCAGCTGGGGTGCGACGGCATATTTGTGGGCTCCGGCATATTCAAATCCGGAGATCCGGCCAAAAGAGCCAAAGCCATCGTCGCTGCCACCACCTACTACAACGACGCCGCAGTGCTGGCTGAGGTATCCAAAGATTTAGGCGAGGCTATGGTGGGTATTAATATTGATACCATCAAACCCGAGGAAAGGATGCAGGATCGTGGCTGGTAAGAAAATCGGCATCCTGGCGTTACAGGGAGCTTTTATCGAACACCAGCAGGCGATCGCCAACTGTGGGGCCCAGGCCCTGCAAGTCCGTACCGCCCGGGAACTGGATCAGGTGGACGGCTTGATCATACCCGGAGGGGAAAGCACCACCATCGGCAAACTGATGCAGGCCTATCAGCTGGATACCGCAATCAAGACCAGATACGAACAAGGCATGGCTATCTGGGGGACCTGCGCCGGCATGATCCTGCTGGCCCGGGAAATAATAGGAATGAATCAGCCCATGCTGGGCTTGATGGATATTGCTGTAGTAAGAAACGGTTTCGGCCGCCAGGCAGACAGCTTCGAGACCGAGCTGGAGGTAGATTCGATCGGTCGGATCAACGGGGTCTTTATCCGGGCACCTTACGTGGAAAAAGTCTGGGGACCGGCCAGAGTCATGGCCAGCCATGATGGCAAAATCGTTATGGCGGAAGAAGAGCGACTGCTGGTGACGGCATTTCATCCGGAGCTTACCGGGGATAAAAGTATACATGACTATTTTCTGAAAAAAGTAGCAGATTAACTTGTAATTACTCATTTACTATAATATAATGTACCCCAAACTCAATAACTGAGAGAGCGATGAAAGGGAATAGTAAGATCTGGCACTATTCAAGAGACCTGGTGGAAGCTGCGAACCAGGATAGGCCGTTTCCGAATTCCGCCCCGGATGCAGACTGCAAACCAGTCACGGTGGTTCCGTTATAACCCTTAAGAGGGTGCATTACTATGCATCAACTAGGGTGGCAACGCGGGAAATACCTCTCGTCCCTGACCGGGATGAGGGGTTTTTATTTATCATCAAGGAGGTTAAATATACATGAAGGGTGAACCGTATTTGTTTTTGCCAGGGCCGACTCCCGTGCCGGAGCGCGTAGCCCGCGCTATGAATCGTCCCATGATCAACCATCGCGGCGATGAATTCAAAGGCATCATGGAGGATGTTATTACCGGCATAAAACAAATTTATCGTACCAATGCCAATCTGTTGATTTATCCTGCCTCAGGGACCGGCGGGCTGGAAGCGGCCGTAGTAAATTTTATTTCTCCCGGAGACAAGGTTTTAGGCATTTCCATTGGTGTTTTCGGTGACCGTTTTGCCAATATTGCCAAAACCTTCGGAGCTGAAGTTGAGAAGATGGATTTTCCCTGGGGGACCGGCGCTGATCCGCAGAAGATAAAGGAACGGCTTTCCCAGGATAAAGACCACCAGATCAAAGCGGTTTTGATCACCCAGAACGAAACTTCCACCGGCGCATACAATGATGTTAAGTCCATCCGGGAAGCCATGGGTGCCCATCCGGCTTTGCTGATGGTGGATGCAGTCAGCGGTCTGGCGGCAATTGACCTGAGAATGGACGAATGGCAGCTGGACGTTGTTATAAGCGGTTCCCAAAAAGCCTTTATGATCCCTCCCGGATTGAGCTTTTTGGCCTTCAGTGACAGAGCCTGTCAGGTCTATCAGACCAATACCAATGCCAAATTTTACTGGGATCTGGCGGAAGGACTGAAATACCAGCAAAAAGGGCAGACCCCCTTTACGCCGCCCATTTCGCTGTATTACGGATTGCATGAAGCGCTGCAGATGATGGCCGAAGAAGGGCTAGACAATGTGATCGCCCGGCACACCGCTTACCGAGACCTGGTGCGGGCCAGCGTAAGTGCCATGGGGTTAAAATTGCTGACCGAAGACCGTTATGCGTCGTCAGCCGTAACCTCGGTAATAGCACCGCCGGAAATTGGAGCAAATCCGATCCGCAAATACATGCTGGATCAGTTCAATATAATATTGGCCGGAGGACAGCAAAGCCTGGACAATGTGGTATTCCGTATCGGCCACCTCGGATACATACGCGAGCTCGATCTGCTGGCAGTTCTGGCCGCGTTGGAAATAACCCTGGTCCATTTCAATTTCCCGCTGGAAATGGGGGCCGGGCTAAAAATAGCCCAAAAAGCCATACTAAACTTACACCAACAATAGTCAAACCTAGAAAGGAGAATAACAGTGGAGAGAAAGAAAATAATCGTAAGTGAGAGAATTGCCGATGAAGGCCTGGCCATTCTCAGAGAAAAAGCCGATGTAGATTTTAGAGACGGTATTTCCCGGGAAGAACTGCTGGCCGTCATTGATCAATATGATGCCCTGATCGTAAGAAGCATTACCCAGGTCAACGAAGAACTGATCCAGCGTGCTACCCGCCTGAAAGTGGTGGGACGGGCAGGTAATGGCATTGACAATATCGATGTTGACGCCTGCACCCGTTTCGGCGTAATTGTGGCCAACACCCCGGATAGCAATACCATATCCGCCGCTGAACAGACTATCAGTTTGCTGCTGTCATCAGTGCGCAATACCGCCTGGTCCAATAACGTACTCAAAGGAGGCACCTGGGACAGAAAGCCCTTCCGCGGGACCGAGCTGTACGGCAAGACCGTAGGGATCGTGGGTCTGGGCAGGATCGGTTCCATGGTAGCCACCCGGCTCAAAGCCTTTAATATGAAGGTCATCGCCTATGATCCCTATATCGCCGATGAGCGCTTTGAAAAATTCGGCGCAGAGAAGAAAGAAACCCTGGCAGAACTAATGCGGGAAGCCGACGTTGTTACCGTGCATACTCCCAGGACCGAAGAAACCACCCATATAATAGATGAAAAGGCCCTTTCCTATGCCAAAGAGGGAGTCGCGCTGGTCAACTGCGCCCGCGGCGGCATCATGAAGGAAGCTGCTTTACTGGAAGGCATGAAATCAGGCAAAATCAGAAGCGTCGGGCTGGACGTATATGAAAAGGAACCCGCCAACGGCAATCCGCTGTTTGAGTTTGATCGGGTAGTCTGCACTCCCCATCTGGGTGCCGATACGTTTGAAGCCCAGAAACGTGTGGGCGAAACCATTGCCGAACAAGTGCTGCTGGCCCTCGAGGGAGGCATCGTACCCAATTTGGTCAATCTGCCATCCATGCTCAGTGATGAATTGAATTATCTGCGTCCCTATATCAGCCTGGCGGAAAAGATGGGCAAAATCTATTATCAGCTTTATAAAAGCCCCCTTACCCGGGTAGAGATAACTTACAGCGGTCCGTTCACCAGCAATGACACCGAAATTTTGACCATTGGATTCCTGAAAGGATTGCTGGAACCGGTGTTATGGGGAAAAGTTAATTATGTCAATGCCCGCCTGAAGGCCGAGGAGCGTGGCGTTAAAATCTATGAGTCCAAGGAAGAACAAAGCGCCAGACGATACAAAAATGTCATCACCATGAAATTTATCAGTCCAAAGCATGAGCTGGAAATCTGTGGGACCATTTCCCGGGCCAGAAATCCTTTGCTGGTGGAATTTGACGGCTATGAACTGGAAGCCGATTTGGAAGGCTATGTGCTGATGCTGCAGAACGAAGACCGTCCCGGCGTGATCGGGCAGCTGACCATGGCCATGGGGGAAGCGGGAGTCAATATCGCTTTCATGCGGGTGGCCCGCAAGACCAAAGGCGATACCGCCATCATGGTCCTCAATGTTGATAACAAGGTCGAAGAAGACGTCATCCAAAAGTTGACTACTATAAACGGTATAATCGGTACGCCCAAGCTCCTGCATTTTTAGAACGAGGCAAGTTGGGCCGGAAGGAGAATTATTATGCTCGATGCAAAAATGATCAGAGCCAATCATGAAAAAGTGGAACAAGCCATGCGCAGCCGCAACATGCCCGGGGCGCTGGATAACTTTCTCCGCCTGGACGAAGAAAGACGCAAACTGCTGACCGAAGTGGAAGCAGAAAAAAGTTATCGCAACAAAGCCTCTCAGGAAGTAGGGGAGCTGAAGAAAAAAGGCCAAAACGCCGACGAATTGATGGAGAAAGTGCGGGTAGTCAGCCAGGAAATCAAAGATCTGGATGATAAAATCAAGCTGGTTGAGGCCGATCTGGATAAAATCCTGCTCAACATTCCCAACCTCCCGCATGGATCAGTGCCAGTAGGGGAGGACGAAAACAGCAATATCGAAATGAGACGCTGGGGAGAACCGCGCAAGTTTGATTTTGAAGCCCAGGCCCACTGGGACATCGGGCCGGGCCTGGATGTGCTCGATTTTGAACGCGCCGCCAAACTGTCCGGCGCCAGATTTACCGTTTATAAAGGCATGGGCGCCAGACTGGAAAGAGCGATCATAAACTTTTTCCTCGATACCCACACCATGCAGAACAGCTATCGAGAAATATTCCCGCCGTTCATGGTCAATGCCGAATGCATGCTGGGCACCGGACAACTGCCCAAATTTGCTGAGGATATGTTCAAAATAGAGGGTCGGGACATGTATTTGGTCCCCACCGCCGAAGTACCTCTGACCAATCTTTACCGGGAAGAGATCATCGATGGACGCGAGCTGCCGATTTACGTGACTGCCTATACCGCCTGTTTCAGGGCCGAAGCAGGATCTCACGGGCGCGACACCCGCGGCATCATCCGTCAGCACCAGTTCAACAAAGTGGAACTGGTCAAGATCGTTTCAGATGACAGCTCCTATGAAGAACTGGAAAAGCTCACCGCCGATGCGGAAAAGGTGCTGCAACTGCTGGAACTGCCTTACCGGGTTGTGTTGTTAAGCACAGGCGATATGGGGTTTTCCTCTGCCAAAACCTATGACCTGGAAGTATGGATGCCCAGCTACAACGAGTACAAAGAAATATCATCCTGCTCCAACTGCGAAGACTTTCAGGCACGGCGGGCCAACATCCGTTACCGTCCCGCTGACGGAGGCAAAGTCAGGTTTGTTCATACCCTGAACGGATCAGGCGTAGCCGTGGGCAGGACCGTAGCCGCCATCATGGAAAATTATCAGCAGGAAGACGGATCCGTAGTGGTACCCAAGGTTTTGAGACCTTATATGGGCGGTCTGGAAATAATAAAAAAATAGCGAATAATACCGGTAAAGTCCATAAAAACCAGATCACAGCAGGTTGACAATCGGGGATCGGCTGTGATATACTTTCTTTTGCATTGGGCAGGAGTATGCGGAAAGCGCATCCTTCTCAGTGGAGGAGTGTCCGAGTGGTTTAAGGAGGCGGTCTTGAAAACCGTTGAGCCTTTACGGGTTCCGTGGGTTCGAATCCTACCTCCTCCGCCATATAATCAGGAGAGGTGGCCGAGCGGCCGAAGGCGCTCGCCTGCTAAGCGAGTAAGCGGCTTAAAACTGCTTCGTGGGTTCAAATCCCACCCTCTCCGCCATTTTAATAATTGCCAATGTGATTTTCCAAGGCATGCGCCCGTAGCTCAGCTGGATAGAGTGACAGGCTACGAACCTGGAGGTCGGGGGTTCGAATCCCTCCGGGCGCGCCATTTTATCAATCAGGATTTTAATTTTGCAGGGAAAGCGCAGTGCTTTCCATTTTACTGTAGAAGAGGACAGAAGCCTCTTAAAAACTATATTGAGCGCCCGTAGCTCAGTGGATAGAGCAATGGTTTCCTAAACCATGTGCCGGGGGTTCGACTCCCTTCGGGCGCACCATTGGCGGTGAGTCCCGATATGATCAGGGATGAATTATATATGCAGCTTGCGCTGCAACTGGCCCGGCAAGCCGCAGCAAAGGGAGAAATTCCCGTGGGTGCGGTGATTGTTCAGGATGATGAAATAATCGCCTGGGCATATAATGAAAAAGAAATCCGGCAGGATGCCACTGCGCATGCAGAAATGCTGGCCATGGAGATGGCCGCCAAGCATCTGGGCAGCTGGCGATTAAGCCAGGCGACCATGTATTGCAACCTCGAACCATGTCCCATGTGTGCCGGGGCGATGATAAACACCAGATTAAAAAGGTTGGTTTACGCCAGCCGCGACCCCAAAGCCGGAGCAGCAGGTTCCGTCATAGATCTGGTCCGATATCCGGGCCTGAACCATCAGGTGGAAATTCGGAGCGGAGTTTTACAAGAGGAAAGCAGCAAGCTCTTAAAAGAATTTTTTACAGATTTGAGGAGAGATGGCTGAGTCCGGTTGAAGGCGCTCGACTCGAAATCGAGTGAACCAGTGATGGTTCCGTGGGTTCGAATCCCACTC
>CAZRMB010000022.1:0-18191 GCA_964600925.1 uncultured Syntrophomonas sp. | reverse complement strand
TACCCGCAATTAAAGAGCGTCTATGCTCAGAACTTCGTTGTTCAGTTCAACCCTTGTTGCACAAGGGCATAAAAGACCGCAAAAAACCCGAAACCACATCAGTGTTCCAGGTCGTCGTCGGCCTTTTACATTTAATTTATTGTCGATAATATTATATATTATGAATGGTTCAAACAGCAATAGCCAATATTGTATACCTGAAATGCTGATTCCCGCCCGCTTTTTAAATTAGTAATACAAACCCCTTGGGGGCAGCTGTTGAATTACTCTTGCCATACATATTTACATATAATCTTTGATAAATTTTACCTGAAGGCAGTAATCCGTCATATATATCTATAAAGCCATCAATTCCTTCGACACGCCTGGAACCGTATCTTTGCCAGATCAATCTTTCCCCCGTACTTGTTCTCAGGCTGTCAAGATACTGATAAGATCCAGGTACACCATATGTATAGATTGGTTTCTCCGGAACCAATCCGTATTCAGGATCATTGGGAACTGCAGAAAAATCCGCATCTTCTGCTTTAACGGTTTCCGGACTTTGTCCGAATGCTGAAGCTGATAACTTAACCTGCTTGTCTGCCGCTTTACTCCTGATCATGCCAAGGAAATACTCATGGATCCTTAAATCATCTGTCAGCTCCGGGTGGAACGCGGTTACCAGCATATTATCCTGCCGGGCGGCAACTATATAATTATCAACTTTCGCTAGTACCTCAACATTTTCTGCTGCGGATTCAATATAAGGCGCCCTTATAAAGGTCATGGGAACTTCCCCAATGCCCTTGAAGCCGGCAACTGTATGAAAGCTCCCCAGTTGGCGCCCGTAGGCATTTCTTTTGGCCATTATGTCCATGGTCCCCAGGTAAACATGACTGTCATTGACAATTCTTTTGGCCAGCAGGATCAAACCGGCACAGGTCCCTAAAACCGGCCGGCCGTCATTTATCATCTGCCTTAAACGATCGATCATATCAAGCTCAATCAGCAGCTTGCCCATAACCGTACTTTCTCCGCCGGGCAGAATCATACCGTCCAGATGATTTGCGGTAATATCCTCTTTCTTCCTTATTTCCAGGCAGTTGACCGCAAGCTGGTGGAGAACCTGAATATGTTCAGCAAAAGCTCCCTGTATTGCTAAAACACCGATGGTCTGCTGCATTATTTGCCTCTTTCCGCCATTAAAAGTTCAATTTCCTGTTCATTGATGCCTACCATAGCTTCGCCTAAATCCTCCGATATCTCAGCCAGGATCTTGGGATCATAAAAATTGGTCACTGCTTTAACGATTGCCTGAGCTCTTTTCGCCGGATTACCCGATTTGAAAATACCGGAGCCTACAAATACACCCTCCGCTCCCAACTGCATCATCAATGCGGCATCGGCAGGAGTAGCAATCCCCCCGGCAGCAAAATTAACCACCGGCAGCCGGCCGTTTTCATGAACATATGAAACCAGTTCACAGCTGACCTGCAACTCCTTGGCGGCCTGGAAAAGTTCATCTTCCCGCATGTTCTGCAACTGCCTTATCTGTTTGTTGATTAATCTCATATGGCGGACAGCCTGGATTATATCCCCGGTTCCCGGTTCACCTTTGGTCCTTATCATGGCAGCGCCTTCACTGATCCTTCTTAAAGCTTCACCAAGATCTTTGGCACCGCATACGAAAGGAACTGCGAAATCATTTTTATTGATGTGATAAATATCATCGGCCGGGGAAAGAACTTCGCTTTCATCGATATAATCGATTTCAATAGCCTCCAGTATCTGGGCTTCCACAAAATGTCCGATCCGGACTTTGGCCATGACCGGAATGGATACTGCCTGCTGGATGCTTTTGATCATTTTTGGGTCGCTCATCCGTGAGACCCCTCCCGCTGCTCTTATGTCTGCCGGGATCCTTTCCAAAGCCATAACTGCACAAGCCCCTGCTTCCTCAGCAATACGAGCCTGCTCCGGAGTGCTCACATCCATGATAACTCCGCCCTTGAGCATTTGAGCCAGGTTTTTGTTCAATTCATAGCGCTCATTCACTTTAAACACTCCTTGTTTTGAATAGTAAAATTATGTGTTTAATTATATGGCAGGACTGACATGATAATAAGTATCAGAAACCATTAAATTAATGGTATCAGTTGATTGAAGTACCACATCCTGCAGATAACATCGCTAAAGAAATTCCCGGGTTTAAATAATCTTGTCCGTGCTTTATTTTTTTTCTTTATACTTTTCAGGGTTTTCAGGCAAATCTTAAGCATATAAACCATCTTTGCGAGTTTTGAATTTTTATTATAGCCAGTTACTCCCGGTGCTATTCCACTTCTTTCATCTTATCGCAGATTATAGACAAATCTCCTCTATACTGCGAGCTTTCTGGGAAAAGGCTAACTAATTCTTTTACAATCTCCAGGCTGTCATGATAATACTGCCGGGTCATCTCCAAGTTGCCTTGCCTCTTTTCCACCCCACCCAGTCTGATATAGCTTACAAACAGATCCCGCTTTAACTGGGCGCTTTCCGGGAAAAGGCTAACTAATTCTTTTATAGTCTCCAGGCTGTCCTTGAAATACTGCCGGGCTCCTTCCCAGTTACACCGATTCTCTTCTACTCCGCCCAGTCTGATATAGCTTACAAACAAATCCCGCTTTAACTGGGTAGTTTCCGGGGAAATGCTGATTAATTCTTTTGTGATCTGCAGGCTCTCCTGGTAGTAAACGCGGGCTTTTTCCCAGTTGCCCTGCCTCTCTTCCACATTGCCCAGTCTAACTTGGGTCGTTGACAAATCCAACTTAAACTGGGCAGTTTCTGGAGAAAGGTTGACTAATTCTTCTGTAATCTCCAGGCTGTCCTGGTAATACTGCCGGGCTCCTTCCCAGTTGCCCCGGTTCTCTTCCACTCCCCCCAGCCTGATATAGCTTACGAACAGATCCCGCTTGTACTGGGTGAATTCCGGGGAAATCCTGACCTGTTCTTTTACCATCTCCAGGCTTTCCTCATAATACTGCCTGGCTCCTTCCCAGTTACACCGGTTCTCTTCTACTCCGCCCAGCCTGATATAGCTTACGAACAAATCCCGCTTGTACCGGGCATTTTCCGGGGAAATCCTTACTAATTCTTTTACAATTTTCAGGCTTTCTTCATAATACTGCCGGGCTCTATCCCAATTACCGCGGATCTCTTCCACATTGGCCAGTTTGTTATAGCCTACAGATAGATCCTGCTTGTACTGGACATTTTCAGGGGATAGGCTTATTAATTCTTCCGTAATCTCCAGGATGTTCTGGAAATATAACCGGACTTTTTCCCATTTGTTCCGGTTCTCCTCCACATTGGCCAGTTTGTTATAGCCTACAGATAGATCTCGCTTGTACTGAACGTTTTCAGGGAAAAGACTTACTAATTCCTTTTTAATCTTCAGGCTGTCCTGGTAATACTGCTGGGCTCTCTCCCAGTTGCCCCGGGTAGCTTCAACATTACCCAGATTGATATAATTTATGGACAAATCCCACTTGAACCGAGCATTTTCCGGGAAAAACCTGACTAGTTCTTTTGTAATTTCCAGACTGTCCCCATAATATACCCGGGCTATTTCCCAGTTGCCCCGGGTTTCTTCCACATTGGCCAACCTGTTGTACCCTATGGACAAATCCTGATTGTATTGAGTACTATCCGGGAAAAGATTGACCAGTTCTTTTATCATCTCCAGGCTGTCCTGATAATACTGCCGGGCTCCTTCCCAGTTACCCCGGGGTTCTGCCACTCCGCCCATCTTCTGGCAGCTTATGTATAGATCCCGCTTGTATTGGGTATTATCCGGATAAAGCCTGACCAATTCTTTAATAATTTTCAAGCTATCCTGGTAATACTGCATGGCTCCTTCCCAGTTGCCCCGGGTCTCTTCCACTTCACCCAGCCTATCGTAGCTTACGAATAGTTCCCGCCTATATTCTGCATTGTCCGGGTAAAGCTTGGCCAGTTCTTTTCTGATTTCCAGGCTGTTCTGGTAATACTGCCGGGCTCCTGCCCAGTTGCCCCGGGTAGCTTCTGCTCTGCCCAGCCGGTCGTAGCTAACAGAAAGATTTCGCCTATAGATTAAATTATCGGAATGCTCATCAACAATCTTAATAAGGGCAGTCTTAGCCGTATTAAGTAAAACAGTCTGATCAGCAAGGCTTACGAAGTGCTCAAGATATGTGAGCAAATAAGCGTTATTGTGATTTGCTATTATACATATTTCATCCGCTGATAACGGACTTTGCAGCAGGCTGCAGACCCACTCCAGAGCTTCATCGTGGCTGTTATTGATGATATGGCTGGCCAGAGCCTGAGCAGCACCCTGGATTTCCTGGTCATTTAAATCGTATGCACCGTAATATTTGGCAGCTTTTAGCTTGTCATCCGCATGGATATAGTGGTACATGATTTCGTTGATCCTTAAGGGATCTTGCCGGGTGAGGGTTTCCAGATAAGCGGCGATTACGGCATGGAGGTTTTTTAAGTCGGCTTCGTTTTTCAGATAACGGTTCATGACTGATATTTTGGCTTGCTGGTGGAAGAAGTTCCACAGGTTTTCTGTCCCTCTCTGCACCAGATGACTTCCCAGATAGTTTCTTATCCGGGCAAAGGTCAGGTCCTGCCAAGCCTCCCCGGTCATTACGGGTACCAGCTGTTTAAGATCGCTTTCGCGTAGTCCCATGCGGCTGACGGCAATCAGGCTTAATAGGCTTTTTACCTGGGACGCTCCAAAAAGGTTCTCCAGTTTTTCGGTCAGGGACTGGTACAGTCCGGGAACATCCGGGGGCAGTTTTTGCGCTGTATCGAGCAGCATGGACAGCAGTCTTGCTTCGGCGGTTCCCTGAAGTTCATCTTTTTCCAGGCGGGCATAATCATCTTCGTCCAGGGTGAGTATCTCATTGATGGCTAACTGGATCCACAAGGGATTGCCGTATGAGGGCTGATCATTATGCTTATGGGATAATATGATTTTTTCGACCTGGGAATTCAGGGTTTTGTGATAACGGCTGCATATTACCTGGCAAACGGCTGTTGCTTCGTTTTTTGTCAACGCTGCCAGGTACTTGATTTCCAGGTTGCGCACTTTCGGTTCGGCGCCGGTAATGGTGGTGATCAGCAAGCGGGCATTATTTGGCCATATCTCCGGCAGCCAGGTGAGGTACTTAGCCTGGCTGTCCTGAAATTCATTCAAGGCATCTATCATTACTATGACCCGTTTTTTGACTGCAGAGCGGGACAACAGTTCGGCGAAGGTATCTTCTGTTTCTTTGCGGGTATCAAGTGAGTCTGAGGTATCCTTTAGACCGAGAAATTTATTCATGGCTTGTATCCACAGGCGCAGCATGGTCTGGCTGTTTCCGGCCCGGCTGCCGATGCCTCCGGCATGGGCCAGTATCAATACATCTTCCTGCTGCATTTCCCGGCAGAGACGGGCAAACAAGGTGCTTTTGCCGGCCCCGGGTTCTCCTGCCAGACATATTCCTCTGGCTGTACCTGATCCCGGCGGGGATAAAAGGAAGTCTTTTAGGCTCTGAACTGCTTGCTGACGGATGCTGGCTGCCATCTGCTGCTGAATGAGGCTGGCGCTGTGATAGTATGGATACCGGTTTTCTATGTATTGTTCCAGCAGCCATTGTTCTTCTTCCTGCCAGGTCCGGGGCTGTTCTTCTATCGTTCTCCGGCATTCTTCCTGTATAGCCTGCCACAGGTCTTCAGTTACCAGATCTCCGAATGCTTCCAGCCCGCTGACTTCCTGATCGCTCTGGTTCCAGTCCGCCCAATATTCTCTGACCGGTCCATGGCCGGTTTCTTTGATGCGCTGTTTTAATGCCTGCAGTTTGGGATAGCTGGCTTGCTCATCAGGATTGTACCGGTCACTGTATCTGGCGGCTGTATTCGCTGGCATGTTTTCATAAGGCAGGGGGTTGCGGAAGTAGAAGAAGCAGCGTTTATATTCAGCCAGTGAGTTCAGGATGCCGTATTCTATTTCCAGGGCGGTAACGCTTCGCCCGTTTATATCACAGGAATAGCCGGTGCCTTCTATGGCTCTTTTGATATTGACTGCCGGTGGTACCCAGCCATAGCGGTCACCCAGCAGGACGATCATAAAGGGGCGGCTGCGCTCGATTTCGTTCAGGCATACTTTCAATACTTCTGTTTCTTTTTGCTGCTGTTCATTAAGCCCGGCAGTCTCTACTCCCCAGCGCAGATCGATGGGTTCGATATGATATGGATAAGCGCTTTCTCTCAGTCTCTTCTCCAGCTCGGGAAATACGATGTCCTGCAGATACCCTCTTTCGGCATGCATATCCCGAAAAGTACTGGAGATGAATATGCCCTGGGAATGCCATTTTACAATATTGTCCATTTGCCTCTCCCCCCAAAAAGCAAAATATCAAATATTCTTCATTAAATATATCCCGGGTTATGCTTTTTCGATTCGATATCCCAGGGCAATAATAACCTTTATTGTTTCCATTGCTATTTTACGATCATACTCTTTCTCCGCTTCGGGTAACTGCTCATAAGCAATCAAACAGGGATGTTCCTTTTTTTCATCATTGCGTTTTCTCCCGTAAACCCATCCATCACTCATGCGCTGCAGAGCCCAGATATCATGGGCATTTTCAGCCAATAGTTCTGTAAGTTCCTTTATGCCGTCATTCAATTGAATACTGGAAGTGTTGATCGGTTCAGGTTTATAAGCCATATGGTATTCTCCTTAAATATTGATTGATTACTTGATTCATTGTTTCTTTGATACTATTATAACTGAAATAACAGCTTTTACATTTCATTCAAAATGTAACCGTTTTTTTTGGATGACCATAATCCACTTCGAATAATGGTGAAATGTTTGAACATTTTCTAAGCCATAAAAAAGTATCACGGTTTTGAAAAAACCTCCGACAAATAATCCGAACTCCTTTATATAAGGTACGTTCGGATTGATAAAAACCGGCAGCCGTGATTACATTTTATTAATCACCACTTGTACGAACCCTTTTCTCTTAAACAGAGTTGGTAAACAAATAATATTTGCTGCCTGTTGTCAAATTGAATTTGCATTTATGTCTCAATATATCCCTGCTAATATCAATTTATATTACCTGTCCTTCTTTCTAAGCAGGATTATTCCCAGGCCAAGAGCAATAATCACCATAGCCGGAATGAACACCTTTTTTGCATAGTCAAATTGTTTTTTATTCGTATCAGGCGAAGGTTTCTCCTGCTCCAATGGAGCAGGCTTTTCATTGGCAACTTCATTGGATTTTGCAGGATCGACTATTATGTAATCCAGCTTAACCTCAGAATCGCTGCCGGCATAATTGTTCACGGTCAATTTTACACTGTACTGGCCTGCGCTTTCAAAGGTATAGGACGGGCTCTTGTCTGTACTGTCAATCCTGCCGTCATTGTCAAAGTCCCATGCACATGAAGTCGGAGAGTTTGCCGACTGGTCTGTAAAATTCACAGTCAGTGGTTCATAGCCTGATGTCTTATCGGCCTTGAACCCGGCCGCCGGAACTATCGGCCCCTCAGGCACAGGCTCAGTACTGTTTATTATCAGCTCATTGACGAACATCACTGAAAGCCCGGTAGTTGTAGGATACTTTTCATCGCCGCTTTGATAATAGTACCAATAATTTTCTTCTGCCGCCTGGCACCAGTCCCAATTGCCAAAAACGTGGATACCCCACGGATTGGTCGAGGTGTCTGCAAGCCAAACCAGACGCATGCCATCAGAAAATCCGCTGTCAGGATATTGACCGTCCTTGTACCAAGATATTACCATAGGTCCTTCCCGACTTGAGTATTGATATATATTCTTATAGGCAAATTGTTTACTCAACCCGTCCTGAGCTTTTATTCTCAGCGTATCGTGCTCAGCCATGCCGCCGACCAGATTACACAGGTCCTTGACATTCGTTCCCATCAGGGCTCCCATGTCCTTCTCCCGTACATTAGTATCTTCCGCAGGATTCCAGCGCAGCGCTTCTTCTGTATCCGGATCAGGATCATCAACAAAGACGGGGCCCTGATGATAGTAATGGGTCATACCATCCCCCATCACCGGAATGTTATTGGGATCCATCATCCAATGGTAATCAATTGTTTTTTTCGCCAGAACTGTTTTTCCGTCAACAGCCATTTTTTTTATGGTTAAGCTGGTAGTGGGAGCAGCTTCCGTTGATTGCGGTAAAATCACTATCACTGTCACAAATAAAATCACGGCCATTGCCTTCACTCTTGTCAGCCATAAACTGTTCAGTATGTGCTTCAGCAATTTTTCTCCCCCTTTCCTCAGCCGATTCTTATGTAATTATAAATTCGATTAAAATAAACTTCCGCTGTCTTGTTTTCGTTCTTCGAATTTGGCGCTCTTAATAAAGCTGATTTTATAGCTGTAAATGCTAATCTGTAAATAAATAAACTGATGATGGCGGCACTGTCAGGTACACCTGCTGACCCACCGTTAGATTCATTTGCTCGAATGCATTGCGGGTAAGCAGGCAAACCAACGTTGGGGGCAGATCGACTATTATGTTTATAATTGAGCCCCTGTTAATAATCCCGGTTATCACCCCCGTGAAAAAGCCCTGGCCATTGTTTACCGGGAAGGTGTTTGAGAGCAATATATTTTCAGGGCGGATGGCCGCATAACAAGCCCCGGTAATACTTTCTTCAGTTTCAAATCTGGTATTTTCAACTATAAAAAACGTTTTGTTGTCGTTCTCCCTTTCGGCCGCTCCGGGGAATACATTTACTGCCATCGTGAAATAAGCTACAAACCTGGAATTAGGATGATGGAAAATTTCATCCGGCAGACCGGCCTGCTTTATTGAGCCTTCCCCGATCACTGCTATTCGTGTCCCTAAAGTAACCGCCTCTTCAAAATCGTGGGTAACATGCAAAATGGTAATACCCAATTCCTGATGGAGTTTATTGATCTCCTGCCTTACAGTCTCTCGTGTCTGCGGATCAAGAGCGCCCAGAGGTTCATCCAGAAGCAGCAGTTCCGGATTAGTAACCAGGGCCCGGGCCAAAGCCACCTTCTGTTTTTCGCCGCCGCTGAGATTATGGGGTCTTCTGTCAAGCAGATACCCAATGTTAAGAAGCTGCACTATCCGTTTGAGTTCACGGTTAATCACAGCGGGTTTCTTCCCCCTGATAACCAAACCGAAAACAATGTTATCCCTGACTGTCAGGTGTGGAAACAGGGCACAATCCTGATACACCATGCCGATATTCCTTTTTTCCGACTCCAATGAGGTTATATCTCTGCCATCGATCCAGATTTTGCCGGAGGTGACATTGTGCAAACCAGCTATGGTTTCCAATAGCAACGTTTTACCCGAAGCTGAAGGACCAACCAATATGAAATAATCGCCGTTGTCTATTTTTAGGTTGATATCCTGAAGGGCAAATCCATGTAACTGCAAGTTTACTCCAGCTAAGCTAATCATAGTTTTTCCTCCAGCGTAAAAGAGTTTGAACCCCAATAAAAACAACAGCACTGATGATTATCATAATAGCCGCCACTGGAATTGCCTGCGCCAACCCAAAAGTCTCAAACCGTTCATAGATAAGGACCGGAGCGGTTGTCGGGTGGTAAGTAAGAATAATTACCGCACCGAATTCGCTCATACCTCTGGCCCACATCATCAAGCTCCCCGCCAGTATGCTGCGCCAGGCCAAAGGGAAGGAGATCCTGAAAAAAGTCTGCCAGGGAGAAGCTCCCAATGTACGCGCGACCTTTTCCAGGCGTACATCCACCTTTCTGAAACTTTCCTTCGCTGAACTAATTAAGATAGGCACACTTACAAACAGCATAGCGATGATGATCCCGGCCAGGGAATCAACGAATTGGATACCAAACAGCTTAAATCCTTTCCCAACTATAAAATTACTGCCGAAGACAAAAAGCAAGGCTATGCCTGCTGCAGAATGAGGCACCACGATTGGCAGATCTATTAAACCTTCAAAAATGTTTTTGCCGGGAAACTCATAGCGGGCGAAAAGATAAGCAAGGGGAACTCCCAGAACAAAGCCAATCGCAGTAGCGATCAGGGCCGCATATATGGAAAGCCAGACCGCCTGTATGGTTTCACTGTCGAGAAGGGCTAACCACATAGCTTCCTTATCTGAGAGAAAAACCATCTTAAACAAGGGCACCAATATAAACAGCAGTATCAGAAACCCAAGTATGATAAATAAAAAAGTAAAACTATGCTTAAAAATTTTACTCAACCAATTGTTTTTAATCTGCCCGTTATCTTCCATTTGTATCTCCTAACGGAATAATGGCTGAAGAGACTCAGGCAAGGCCTGGACATTGTCACATACCGGAGTCGCTAACAACGGCTGGTGGCACTGTTCGAATATGCGCCGGCCGTCCGGACTGAGAACATACTCTATTAACCGTTCCGCCTCGCCTGGATGTTGAGCATTTTCAGGTATAGTTAATCCATATACGATTTGGGTTCCTTTAAAACTGGGTATGACAGATGCAAATCTTTTAAAGTCGAGGTTTACTTCCACCTGCCGGTATTGCTTATTGTAATCCGGACTGCTGAGGTCGATCGCTTCAGGCAGGCTTAAAAACTTGAGCCCCCGTTGTTTGGCTACACTTTCATACTCGAACGAATAATCTAAATCACCTGACTCCAGGAGCGCCATCAATTGTATGCTGTAACTGCGCAGCTTAACCCTGGATTGATTTGATTTTACAATCTCGGGAACAATTATGTTAAAATCCCCCCCCTGTTCAGAAACAACCAAGGGCGGATTGAACGCATCTCCTATTGTCCTTTCGAATATAGTATTATCACTGTAATAATCCTCAGCCAGCTGCATCGTCATCAAGGTGCGGTACCCCATAGCATCGATGCGGGGGTCCGCCAGACCGATGGATACATCCGGCCGGGAAATTATTTCGTACCAGTTATCAGCATTGATTTCGGATGAATAAGCGCTTTCATCCTTATAGGCAATCCCCAGCCGGTTAGCAGAAAACTTAACCAGCCAATCAGCATAAGGAGTATCGCTTCCGGGGATCCGGGTAGAATACATCATCGCTGGAATAAGCTGGGTATCAGCTACAGCAGTCAGGTCTGCTATATCTCCCAATTCAGTTACACAGCGTATTGCCTGCACACTTCCATGCCCTTCCAGCAACACATCTATATCCGGATTGTCTCTCTCAAATTCCTTTTCAATGGCTTGAAAGGGCACCATAAGACTGCCGGCAATTATTACCTTCAACTCAACTTTGCCGTTATCCTGACGGGTATCCGTTCGGGAGCACCCTGTCGCCGTCAATATAATTGCCACTAATAAAAAAGCATACACCCATTTTCTTGCAGACAATAATCCGACCACCTTTTAACGATTTTACTCTTTTCAGGGAGTTTTATTAAGCACTTCTATTTTATTGACCCATTTGACCCAATAGGTACCCTCATTCAGAAGTCCCTGGTCTTTGCTCACCACCGCAATTCTAAACGGTTTGCCGTCTTCATCAGCCAATGGTTTGCCGTCCTGCTTATACATCAGTATGGTCTTAAGTTCTGGGTGAGGCACTTCCTTAAGCTCAGAATTGTAAGTAATAAATTCTCCCATGACCTGCTCATAATCCAGAACTGTTGAATAACCATCCTTGGCTGTTATCATTACTGCATCACCCTGAACTATCCCGCCAACTTGTTCACACAATTCTTCCAAGGTAACCCCTTTGGCATCATAGGGCCCATAAACAATCCCAATCGTAGAGAAAAAGCCTCCTTTGCCCTGGTAAGCCGGCAGCCCGGTAATATCCTTATAGGATAGCACCTTTTCATCACCGTCACGGCCGACTAAAGTCAACTGCCAATTTCTGGTTTCCGCATCAACCTGCCCCTGCCAGGGCTGCAGGTATACAAGTACTGATCCCAGGATGAACAAAACTCCAATTATTAATAAGGCCTTGGCCATTTTATCTTTCATTCTGGTTTTCTCCTCAAATAAATATACCCGCCGACTAATACTATCCCCACTGCTCCTGCTATAATGGGTATCCAGGGTATAGTCTTTTCAGACTCGGTTAAAGGAGGCTGGTCGTTTAATTCAATGATCAGGTTTTCCGGAACACCGCCGCTGTAAATTCTCAGTTCACTGACCCACTTGCCGGAAAGGCCGCTGGTACTCGGGTATTGCCCTTCAAAAAAATGCTGGTACTTTTCCTGGGGCAAGGCTATTTTCATGTCATTGTTGCCGAAAACATATTTCCCTTCACTGTTCGCAGATTCCGGCATAAAGACTATCTGCAGTCCCGTACGATAAGCATTATTGGCCGGGTATCCCACCCCAAATCGCTCTCCCTCGGCAATATCCTCACCATTGTACCAGCAAAGAGCAATTACTCCTTGAATATCCAGAGGTTCGTAGACATTGCTGTAAGCAAACTCCGTATGCCATTTGTCTACTGATACCAGCATCACTTCATCGCCGGTTTCCATCCCGCCGATCAGGTCACACAAATCTTTGATTGCAGTACCCTTCACCGCTCCTTTGTCTTTAAGATTATTGACTTCGTCCGGATCCCATAAATCTCCTTCGAATACAGGCCCCTGGTGATAATAATGAGTCTTCCCGTCCCCATAAACCTTAAGGTTTTTTTCCATCCATTTGTAATCAACGATTTTCTCGTCTGATACGGTCACACCATCAGCTGCATATTTGATCAGATGCACCGAAGTCGTAGCCCCCGCACCCCATGCCGGAGAAACCATAAAAAACTGGGTTATGAGCAGCGAAAATACGACTGAAACCGCTAAGCAACAAAACCGCGAGATTATCCCTTTCGACATAATTACACCCCTTTTAGTAGTAAATAGTAGATGCTATTAAAAAACTGAAAAAGTGACTGCAGCACTGTACTGCCTATGGGAGTTATTTTCAAGTCTTCTGCTGCAGAAGAGGTTACAGTATAAGTTTCAAATATTGTTCCCTCGGGGAGTTCTGTGATTATTTTGCCGTCCATGGATATATCTGCGACCCGAACAACTTGTACCAGTGCAGTACCCGCATCAGGATCGATCGTAACTTTGGCATAACCAAGGCTGCGTTCCAGGCTGTTGCGATATCCAGGGTACTTGTCAGTACTGAGCGTACTGTAAGGCCCGCCGCCGATACCGACTACCATATACATAATATTGTTTTCCAGGTAACGCTCATAAGCATGGATATGCCCGTTCCAAACCACATCGACGCCCTGGCTGATGAAAATATTCTCCCACTCATTCCTGAAGTTCTCCCACCCTCCGAAGTGATTTGTTTCCGAAGTATAAATGGGATGGTGGGAAAAAACAAATTTCCATTCCTTTTCATTGGCCAAATCATTATACAGCCAGTCTGTCTGCCCAATGGGATTGTCGATCGAGTCAAGTATTGTGAAGTGGGCATCGGCACAATCAAATGAGTAATAAGGTAATACCCCAAAAATATCGTAATATAAATCATTCCCATCATGGTTTCCGCGAGCAGGAAAAACTGTTTTGGTTGCTGCCATATTTCGTGCGGCATTAAAATATCGGTCCCAATTGGCAGCATCGTTGCCGTCATTCACCAGATCTCCGACATTAAGCACGAAAAGCACCTCTTCTTCCTGAGCTATACGATCGGCTACCAGCTTATGTCTTTCAGCCTGACTGAAATTCGGCAGTTCATCCTGGGTATCACCGTAAACTGCGAAAGTAAACTTACCTGCAGCGGGAAACGTGGCGAAACTGAATTCTCCGGTAGCTTCTCCGTTGCAGTTCACCTGATAAAGATAAACAGTTCCTGGCACCAATCCGGAAAGATCAATGTGATGCAATTGTCCTTTGGTGCCATCAGAGGCCTTCATATTATAAGTATGATAAGCAGCGTAATATTCTTCTGTAGCGAAATAAACGATCACAGTTGAATCAATATCAGTTTTTACATTAATAACGGTACTGTTGGTATCAGTACTGGTTAAATACGGTCCCCAAAGCAAAGTTATCGATTGGCCGTCAACTCCGTGCGGATTGGGAACATTATCGCTGCAAAATACCATCCGGGGTGACGCTGTCATTAATGCCAGCACCAATATCATAATCAGTACGGAACGCTGCCGTCCTGTTTGCTTTCTCAGCGTCAATTCGTTCACCCCATTGTTCTTTGGCATTACGATAATCGTTAAATACTTTGCCCGTCACCTTATATCAGCGAGGATAAGGGCGGTGTCAATCGCCCTTATCCCATGTGCTGCCGGTGTGTTTTTCTGCTGTCGGACTGTTAAAGTCATGTTGACGGCAGCGAATAGCAATATAGATTTATTCTTTGAACAATTTTAATGCATTCACAATGGTTGTAACAGCCTCCGCCCTTGTAGCAATATCCTGCGGGCGGAAAGTGTTATCTGTGTAACCGCTCATCAGCTTGTTTTGGGCAGCAGTTACAACCCAATCATGTGCCCAGGAGGATATATCAGCTTCATCGGCGAAAGTTAATTCTCCTTCAACTGCATCCAACCCGGCAGCTTTAACTATCATGATTGCAATCTGCTCACGGGTGATTACGTCATCCGGTCCAAATTCATTATCGTTGTAACCGGCTACGATTCCATGGGCAGCTGCCGCAGCGATATAATCCTTAGCCCAATAGTCTGCGGTATCATCAAATATTTTGCCTGATTCCGCCGTCAATCCAAAAGCTTCCACTAGCATTTTGGCAAATTCGGCGCGGGTAACCAGCTCATCCGGTTTGAAAGTGTTATCCGGATACCCGGCAACAGCTCCAATATCGACCAGATACTTTATATACTCTGCCGCCCAGTGGCCATCTATATCGGTCAGCACTGGTGTTTCCTCTGCCGGAGGATTTACTGGAGTTTCCGGTGTTACCGGTATTTCTGTTTTTACTGTAATGGTCTGCCTGACCGTTTTACCGTTCACGGCAATAACTATTTCGCTGTCAGCTGCTTTTAATAAAGCACCATCTTCCGGTGCAACAGTGATATCATAATCAGCAAAATCAGCCCATACAACATCTTTGGTGGTTCCATTCGAATAGGTCAAGGTCACCGCCAGACCGGTCAGATCCAAAGCATCGCCTTCGTCGTATATTACTTTGTCCGGAGCGTTCTTTACATCTACGCCGGTTACGGTTGGAGTAACAACTACCCCGCCACCGCCACCGCCGTTAGCAGCAGTTGATTTCCGGGTGATAATGATCGTATAAGTGGCATCGGTATGGGTGGCTCCTCCGTCGACATCAATTTCAAAAGTATTGGCGCCTTTGGTCAGGTTAAATGTGCCAATGTCTCCGGATGCTGTCATACCATCATTTTCAGTTGCGCTTATAGTTACTGATGAAATTGTACTCGCCACATCAGCTGTGTAGGAATATGTGTCCGGGTCGAATGCCGGAGTTAAGGTTCCTTGACTTATGGTCAGATCCTGCAGCGTTGCTTCAGGCTTAACCAGTTCAATGCTTTTTATCTGAGCGATAGCGTTATTCCCGCTTACCGCCGAACCCACCAGGCAAAGGGGCCAATTGCTGTCCGCATCGGGGAAAATAGCCCCATCTAATGAATTGGCCACAATGTAGCCGCTGTTCCTGATAATGTCATTGCTGTTGATTGTTACCGAATCCCCATCAGTAGAGGTGATCACAACATTATATCCGGACTCGGCAAGTTCATCATTAAAGGATTCATCGGAATGCTGGTCAACGTCATCAACAAATCCGGCCAGGAACCACAAAGGCATACCTTCCCATAAATGACTATCAGTATCTGTGTAGGTTGCCTTGTGATTGGCTCCGAACTGACAAGCGAGTGCTGATTCAAAATAAGTTTTGCTTACATCGTACTCCAACCCGCCAATATCAGTACCATCAAGTTCAAGGGTCCAATCGCCCGCTGGCACCGAATATATCTCTATATTGGTAATATACTTGCTCGATAACCCGCCGCATGAAGGATACTGTACATTATCGCTGTAGTAGTAGTGCCAGTAGCTTGACGGCAGCGTCTCGTGCATATCCCATTGTCCATAGACATGGTCACCGCCCGGAGTAAATAATAAACGCATACCATCTGCATAATAGGGTACGTAGTCTCCATCTCCCCACCAGGCCAGAATGGCATCTCCCTGCCGTTCCTGCACTGAAGGGTCGGTATAGATGGAGGAGTAGGGAAGCCTGGTTTCGTACCCGTCGTCGGCACTCAGGACTATTTCAGTCCCTGCCCCCATGCCGCCAACCTGATCACAAAGATCTTTTATGCGCGTACCCTTAACGGCATTGGCAATCTTATAGCCGCCGGGATAGGTCTCAGCTGCATCCCAAACATCCTCCGGATTGTTGGTTATGCCTTCATACCTGTATATTGTTGTCCCGTCTCCTATCACATCATAATTGCTCTCCATATCCCGATAATCGATTGTTATTTCATTAAGGACAGAAGTACCATCTTCAGCATACTTGACGATATGTAGTTCGGGTATGTCTGCAGCAGTTCCGAAAGTCGTCAGTTCGATCTCCGTGATCTTCCCGACGCTGATACCGCTTAGAGCACCATCATCTCCGATGACGCCTGTTCCAACCAGACGCAGCGGCCATGAATCGGTAAGTGGATCGCCATTAAATTTGTTGGCTACGATATATTCGTTGCTCCATTTAACATCCGAGCTGTCAAAATCAACGCTGTAACCATCACTGGCTTTCACCAGGACCTTATATCCAGCCGCCGCCTGATTGGCGTCGTAATCGTGCGGCTGCCTGTCGTCTACCCAGCCGGTCAGGAACCAAAGCGGCATACCGGACCACACATTACCGTCAAGGTCAGTCCATTCTGCGGAATGTCCTGAACCGGGGCAGGCCAGAGCAGCTTCAAACTCAGCCTGGGCAATAACATCGCTTATCTTCCCGCTTAATGTAAGATTCCAGCTTCCTGCTTCCGCTTCCGGTGTCTGCAGCTCGGGGATTTCGATCCTGGCGAGGTTACCAACAGCCAAGCCCCCCAGTGACCCATCATCTTTTGTGACTCCATCGCCTACCAGGCGCAGCGGATATGAATCGGTAAGCGGCTCACCGTTCATCTGGTCAGCCACAATATAGTCATCACTTCCGGCAACATCCGAGCCATTAAAAGTCTTTTCATAGTCACCTTCGGCATTGACCACTTTCACCGTATAGCTGGCCGGCAAGGTATTATCAAAAGTCCAGTGGCTGCTTGTCTCGATGTTATCCACCGCACCTAATAACAGCCATAGGGGCACACCGGACCAAACATTGCCATCGATATCCGTCCATTCTTTGTAATGTCCTGAACCGGTACAGGCCAGTCCCTCTTCAAATTCTGCCTGGGTGATGGTATCTCCAATTTCTCCAACCACTTCCAGGGTCCATCCTACAGATGGTTCAGGCATGCCAGACAGTTCAATGCGAGCGATGTTGCCTACCTGCTGTCCGCCGGAAATCGCTGAACCTTTCAATTGCAGAGGCCAGCAATCTTTATCCGATTCAGTTTTAAGCGGAAGCGGTTCTCCGTTAAGGGTATTGGCAATGATATAGCCATCGCTGCGGGCAATAGCGGCACTGTCAAGGATTGTGGACCATCCGTCGCCGGCTATAACTTTAATTTCATAGTTCTCAGCGGCCAGATCATCATTGAAGTTATAGTGCTCAGAACCAACATCGGGATCATCATCAACCATGGCAACGAGCAGCCAGAGAGGCACACCTCCCCAGACATCATCGTCGCTGGTATCATCAGTATCTTTAGTATCAGTCCAGAAAACCTGGTGCCCTGAGGACGCACATGCAAGGCCGGCTTCAAAATTGGCCTTGCTAACCGAAACATTCTTCGCTCCGGAGAGCTGAAGGGTCCAGTCGGTTGGCGCGACACCTGTTGAGGCCACGGTTTTCACTGCTGCCACCGCCGCTGCCTTGACCGCCGTCAGATCAGTCGGGTCTGTTATGCCAGCTGCATAGTAAAATTCGACCTTGTCTCCATGACTTAGTTCCATCAGGTTCAGGGCATCCGGAGCATTGTTGTAGCCGTCTTTATAGACATCATTAACGTAGGCGTACCAATAGGTGCTGTTAGTTTTATCACGCAGATAAGTTCCTACATTGTCCAATAGCAAAGCTCCTGAGCTTGCATA
>CAZRMB010000021.1:4972-18416 GCA_964600925.1 uncultured Syntrophomonas sp. | reverse complement strand
AAAAAGAAAAAGCCCAGGATATTGATATTGATATTATCTGCCGTTTTACTGGTAGCCATAGCCGGTGGTATATTTCTATTCTTTAACGGCAGCCACAATGTGGCAGCATTGTTTGCCCGCAAAGCAGAAATAAAAAGCTTGACCCTGCCCAGCCTTACAGTTAATCTGGCAGATCGCGGATATGTAAAGACCACTATTACCCTGGAACATGAATCATCCAAAGAATTAGATGAAGAACTGGAAAAGAATACATACGAATTGAATGATAGTGTTATCAAAGTGCTTCGCAATACCAGTTCATCATCTTTACAAAACCCCCAGGCTACTGAAAATCTTAAAAAATCACTGCTGGAAGAGATAAACTCGAACTTGAGCAATGGCAAGATAACCGGACTATATTTTGAAGAATTTATAGTTCAGTAAGGGGGACATGGTGAAAAACCTGACTGAGAAACAAATCAAGGAAATGCTGAACCTGGCCGGAGATCAAGAGATCCAAAGCACACAAATAAAAAAAGCCAGATTCTCTTTGCTGCAGCATACACCGGTTGAAGAAGCCAGAGCAGATATCAGTATTTTAAATGAGATCCAGCTGGAATTGGAGGTCGAGCTCGGCAGTACATCTTTGAACCTCAAAGAAGTAATAAATCTTTTTGAGGGTGAGGTCATCACTTTGGACAGGCTGGCGGGAGATACTGTAGATTTGATGGCCAACAAGCAATGGCTTGCGTATGGAGAAGTATTAGTGCTGAACGAAGTTTTGGGAATAAGAATAAGCTCATTTAATAAAGATGGAGATATCTCCGGCAGGGGTGTGAAATAGATTGGAATCAGACCTCTGGGGTGCATTCATAAGAATCATGGTTTGCCTGCCTCTGGTAGCAATATTGGCATATTTGTTTATTAAATTTGGATTTTCCAGAAATCAAATCAAACGCAAGGGGAATCTGGAAATCGTAGAACAGATATCCTTGCTGCCTAAAGCTACCATAAACATTGTCCGGATGGGAGACGAATATCTGCTTTTTGGCGCGACTGAAAATGAAATTATTTTAATCAAAAAGCTGGACAACTATCAGGCAATGGAGCCAGCCGAATTTCAATTTCATCTGGCGGATGCTATCAAAAGATTGAGCAAGGGAAGTAAACAGCATGGCTAACAAAAGACGATATACCCTGTTGGGGATTACCATGCTGACAGCCGGTTTCGTTTTACTAACCAACCTGAATTATGCACTGGCTGATCCGATTCCCGGTATTGATCTGCAGGCTCTAGGCACCAATAATCCTAATCAGGTAGTCGATACGGTAAGAATATTTACCCTGATTACCATTTTGAGTCTGGCACCTGCTATTTTAATCATGGTGACTTCATTTACCAGAATCGTGATTGTCCTGTCGTTTGTAAGGAATGCTTTGGGAACCCAGCAAATACCACCTAATCAAGTACTTATTGGACTGGCGCTGTTATTAACTTTCTTTACGATGGCTCCCACTTATCAAACGATCAAAACGGAAGCCATAAACCCATACATGGCAGGGCAAATGGGGCAATCAGAAGCCCTGGAAAAAGGTTCAGGTCCGCTCAAAGACTTCATGTTGAGGCAAACCCGGGACAAGGACCTGAATCTGTTTATAGACATGTCCAGCCAGGCCAGACCTGCCAACCGGGAGGATTTATCTCTGGGAGTTTTAGTACCGGCATTTATCATTAGTGAGTTAAAGACGGCCTTCCAGATGGGATTTTATATTTTTCTCCCGTTCCTGGTAATCGATATTGTTGTATCAAGTACGCTGATGTCCATGGGGATGTTCATGATTTCACCGGTTATGATTTCACTGCCGTTTAAAATACTGTTGTTTGTTCTTACGGATGGCTGGTATCTGGTCGTCAAATCATTACTGGAGAGTTTCCGCTAATAATAATTTTATGATGGATGTGGATTTAATTGAGTTCAGGAATGGTAATGACCATCGCCCGTGAAACATTGCTTACTGCGATCATACTTGCCGGACCGCCCTTGTTGGTGGGGATGCTGGTTGGATTGATAATCAGTATGTTCCAGGCGGTGACCCAGATTAACGAACAAACCCTTACATTCGTACCCAAAGTTTTGGCCATATTTATATCATTGCTCATTTTTGGCCCATGGATGCTTAAAATCTTGACCGATTTTTCAGTTAATATTTTGGGCAACCTCCACAACGTGATTCGCTAGGAGGAATGCAGGTGTTTACAATGGATAGCCTGCAATTGGGTTTTCTCGTATTTGCCCGTATGAGTGCGTTTGTTTTTTTGGTTCCCTTCTTTTCGATCAAAGGCATTCCGGCTTTGACGAAAATAGGATTTAGCGTTGCCTTGACCGCGCTCATATTGCCGGGAATCAGTCAGGTCGTTATACCTGAGAGTATTTTAATCTATTCATTGCTGGTAATAAAAGAAGTGCTGGTGGGTTTGATTCTTGGGTATGTATCAATGCTGACATTTAACGCAGTCCGGATGGCAGGGGAATTGATTGATATTCAAATGGGTTTTTCCATGGCAACGGTTTTTGATCCCCAAAATCAATCCCGGGTTACCCTGACGGGGCAATTTTTTTATCTTTTTCAAATACTTCTGTTTCTTGCAGTAGACGGTCATCATAGTCTTTTAATGGCGATTTCATATAGCTATACCTTGATTCCGGTTATGACCAGCGGATTAAAAGTAACGTTTGTTGCAGCGATCTTTAAACTTTTTATACAAGTTTTTTCCTTGGGAATAAGGATTGCTGTTCCATTTATGGTCGTTTTTCTGATATGTGACATCGGTTTGGGTATCATTGCCAGGACGGTACCGCAATTAAATATATTTGTAATCAGTTTTCCAGTAAAAATCGGCGTCGGTTTATTGACAATGGCGGCAGTAATCCCAGTTTTGGCAACGCTGATAAACAGCATATTCTCACAAATGGAGAGTGATCTCGGTCTTATCATGGGGTTGATGCGATGACAGGTCTTCACATTGAATGGCTTGTAATTGTTCTTATATTTGTAAGTTGGATTTGCCTGTATTGGAGACCCATTCATAACCTGGTCCCGGAGATACAGTTGCAACATGGAGTTGGCGCTCTCGCTCTGTATTTTGCAGCCACTGAAGAAAAAACTGAACCTGCCACTCCCCATCGCAAGCAAGAGGCCAGAAAAAAAGGTCAGGTGGCCAAAAGTAATGATTTGAATTCCGCTCTGGTTCTTATTGCAGTAGTTGTTGTTTTGTACAGTATCAGAGGATACTTCGGAGAAAATATCAGTACTTATGTTAAATATATCCTTTCCCAGGAAATGAACACGGCTTTAAACAGCACCCGATTTTTTGATCTTTATAAAGTGACCCTTTTATTATCACTGAAAATAATGGCTCCCATTTTGGGTGCCGCACTCGTATTTGGAATGTTGGCTAATTTTATGCAAGTAGGGATGCTATTCTCCTTCGAAGCAATGAAACCCAAACTATCACATATTAATCCCATTGAGGGGTTTAAAAGGATTTATTCCAAAAGAGCTTTTTTTGAATTTTTTAAGACGATATTAAAGATTGTTGTTATTGGCCTGGTTGTATTCAATTTGGTTGAAAAAGCTTTCCCGCAATTGATATTGCTGTTCAATATGAGTTTGGGCAAAAGCACAGATTATATTGCCAAATTGCTTTTTCGGGTCTGTATTACAGCAACCGTAACCTACTTTATCATCGCTGTATTGGATTTTGTTTATCAGAAATGGGAATTTGGACGATCTTTGCGCATGTCTGTAGACGAAGTGAAAAAAGAGATGAAACAGACGGAGGGCGATCCCCAGATAAAAGCGCAGATCAGGGCAAAACAGCGAATGATGAGCATGAACCGAATGATGCAAAGCATCCCTAAAGCAACCGTTGTAGTAACCAATCCCACTCATTTGGCAGTCGTTTTGAAATATGATGATACCATGGAAGCTCCACAGATCGTTGCCAAAGGAGCCGGATATGTAGCGGAGCGGATCAAGCAAGAAGCGGCTAAATATGAAATCCCCATTATGGAAGACAAACCTTTGGCCCGGGCGTTGTTCAAGAGTTCGGAAATTGGAGATTTTGTTCCGGTGGATCTATATCAGGCCGTTGCGGGGGTAATAGCAGCGATTTATTCATTGCAAAAGAAATAGCTGAATGGAGCAAAGCATGGCAAAAGCTAATCAGGGTATACTAAGAAATTTTCAGATTTATGGTAACAGCGATATTATCGTTGCAGCAACCGTTGTTTGTATGGTGGGAATGATCATTATTCCTCTTCCTACCGCGTTGCTGGATATATTGCTGGCCTGTAGTCTGGCCAGCGGCATAATCATATTGCTGATGTCCCTGTTTATTACCGAACCTTTGGAAATGTCTACTTTCCCGACTCTATTACTGATGGTTACAGTTTTCAGGTTGGCGCTGGACATATCTGCCACGCGTCACATACTTAACGAAGCCAATGCAGGAAAAATAATCGATTCATTTGGAAGCTTTGTGGTTGGAGGCAATTACATAGTAGGTTTTGTAATATTTCTGATCATTACTTTGGTGCAGCTCATCGTAATCACCAATGGCGCCGGCCGAACTGCAGAAGTATCAGCCCGTTTTACCCTTGATGCCATGCCGGGCAAACAAATGAGTATTGACGCGGATCTGGGTTCGGGATTAATAACCGAACAGGAAGCCCGCGAAAGACGGATCAATTTGCAGCGCGAAGCCAGTTTTTTTGGTTCCATGGATGGTGCCAGCAAGTTTGTAAAAGGTGATGCGATTGCGGGTATAGTAATTGCACTTATTAACATTATTGGCGGCATAAGTATCGGTATGCTGCAAAGAGGGATGAATGTAACGGATGCGATGCAGACTTATACGCTGCTTACCATAGGCGAAGGACTGGTAGGGCAGATCCCTGCGCTGATGACATCCACTGCAACGGGTATTGTGGTTACCCGGGCCATGACTGGCCATAGTTTCGGCTATGATTTTGCCGGACAGATATCAAGATATCCCAAAGCTATTGGCCTGGGTTCAGCTTTGTTGCTTATACTGGCTATAATGCCGGGCTTGCCTTTCTTTCCCTTTTTTATTATGTCGACCGGGACGGGATATGCAGCCTATGCCTTGCATAAAGAAGAAAAGCAAAAAGAAGAATTGGAAAATATCCGCGAAAGTACTGCGCCCACCGTACGGGAACCAGAGAATATCAAGAGCCTTTTCAAGGTTGACCCCTTGGAAATTGAGATCGGTTACAATCTCATTTCTTTAATTGATGAAGGAGCAGGCGGAGATCTTTTAAACCGGCTCATGGCAGTAAGGAAACAATGTGCGCTGGAATTAGGAATCTATGTTCGTCCCATAAGAATCAGAGATAATCTGCAATTGATGCCCAATACTTATCGCTTTAAAATTCGCGGAGTTGAAATAAGCGGGGGCGAATTAATGCCCAATTATTATCTGGCTATGAATCCGGATGATCAGGAAACCAGAATAGATGGAGTGGCAACCATCGAGCCAACTTTTGGACTGCCTGCTTGGTGGATCAGAGAAGATTATAAAGATAAGGCAGAGATGGATGGTTTTACGGTGGTAGATTCTTCTACCGTGCTCATTACCCATCTTACTGAGTTTATAAAATCTTATGCTCATGAAATATTATCAAGGCAGGATGTACAGGATTTACTTGATACAATAAAGGAAAACAACGCAGCCTTGGTTGATGAATTGGTTCCCAACCAGTTGCTGGTTGGCGATATTCAGAAGGTCATTCAGGCTTTACTGAAGGAAAAAGTCTCGATTCGTGATTTTGAGACGATCCTGGAGGCGCTGGCCGATGCATCCAGAAACTCAAAAAATATTGATTATCTGATTGAAAGCAGCCGCCAGTCACTGATGCGCAATATCAACAAACAATATGCAGTTGATGGCAAAATGACCTTTATAACGATTGATCCTTATCTGGAAACGAAATTGGCTGATTCAATCCAGAACTTCCCGCAGGGAAGTTATCCGGCCATATCACCGGAATTGACCCAACATATCTTTGACCAATTGGAAGAAATGGAAAGACAATTCATGTTAATGGGATTACCGTTGATTGTTTTGTGTACATCAAGGATAAGATTGCCCTTCCGTCGATTGATAGAGAGATTCAAACCACAAGTTGTCGTACTGGCGATCAACGAAATAAATCCTGAATTAGAGGCAGAAGTTAAGGGGTCATTGATGTCTTATGAGAATTAAACGTTATACCGTTCATGACATGAGAGAAGCTGTATATCTGATAAAAAAAGATCTGGGCCCCGATGCGATGATCGTAAGCAGTAAAAAGGTGAGAGAAAAGGGCTTAAAGGGATTGTTAAGTCCTGCCAAAATTGAGGTGACCGCAGCCGTTGAACTGGGTAACGATACTGAAATGAACCTGGAAACATATGCGCAAAAGGATACCCCCTTGCAGTCTCCGCCCAATAACCTGGATACATATAAAATCAGACAGTGTCTGCTCAAAATGGATATTGGGCCTGAGACGATCGAGTTTTTACTGCACGATCTTGATGTAATGAGCCATCATAATGAGATCAGACAAGTTTTGCAGCAACGACTGCTTTCCGTTTTCAAACCCGTACCGAACAAAAATAAAACGCCTGACATTATGGCTTTTATTGGGGTGCCGGGAGTAGGCAAAACAACAACCATTGCCAAAATTGCTGCCATAAATGCATTGTTTAACAACTTACGTATCGGTCTCATAACCATTGATTCGTTTCGGGTAGGTGCCGTTGAACAAATGCGGATATATGGGGAGATCATAGGGACCACTGTGGATGTGGTGTCAACGCCCGGTGAGTTGCAGCAGGCCGTGGAGAAAAATCGGGACAAGGATCTGATTTTGATTGATACCACCGGTCGCCCCTCCCGCAATACTTACCAGTTGGCTGAAATCAAGGCGTTTTTGGAAGTAGTCAAGGGGGTAAATATTTATTTGGTAATTAGTGCCGCTACAAAAGTAAACGACACGACCAGGATCATAAATGATTTTAAAGTAATTCCGTATAGTCAGTTAATCATTAGCAAGCTGGACGAAACAGAATCGCCGGGAACACTGCTGAATGCAGCCTATTTGACGGGGCTTCCCATCGCTTATATTACGAATGGACAAAACGTACCGGATGATATTGAAATAGCCAGCCCTGAGTCGTTAGTCAATTGCATCATGAAAGAAGTGGTGTGTTAAATGGCGGACCAGGCAGAGCGCTTAAGAAACCTTATGGTTCAAAAGAATAATGGGAAAGGACCACATCCGGCCAATGCAAGGATCATAGCGGTTTCCAGCGGCAAAGGTGGCGTTGGCAAGACCAGCCTGGTGGTGAACCTGGCGATTGCCCTGCGTAAAACGGGTAAAAAAGTCATGATCATGGATGCCGACCTGGGCCTGGCCAATGTTGATATTATGCTTGGCATAACTCCGCGTTACACCCTGTACGATGTGCTGGAAGGGAATAAATTGCTAAAAGAAATCATTATGACCGGAGTTGAAGGAATAAATATAATTCCAGGCTGTTCAGGTTTGTTTGCCACGGAAAACGTTTCCCGGCTGCAGAAGCAGAATCTTCTAAAAGAAATGGGCGACTGTATTGATGAAATGGATTATATTTTGATTGATACCGGAGCAGGGATCTCCAATATCGTTTTAGGGTTCATAGCAGCTGCCGGAGATGCGCTAATTGTGGTTACTCCCGAGCCAACTTCTATTACTGACGGATATGCGATCATCAAGATCCTGTCGCAATTCAAGTTGCATGAGAAAGTGTTCCTGGTGGTCAACATGGCTGCCAACCTGGATGAAGTGCAGGAAAGTTTCGAAAAAATTGAAACGGTAGCCAGTAAATATTTGAACATAGAAATCGTCAGATTAGGGGCAATCTTTTTTGATGATACCGTGAAGAAATCAATTATCGAGATGACCCCTTTTATGATAAATTATCCCCACAGTCAGGTCAGCAGAGATGTCATGCAGATTGCTGAAAATCTCTCTGAAAATAAATTTACCCTCAATATTAGTGAAAACTTTGTGCAAAAAATGATGAATTTATTGAGGTAGGGAGTGAGCAAATGCAAAAAATAATTAGAAGTCAAGTGGTTAAGGAAAATGCGATTCAGGTCAACAACAGAATTGAAGTCGCTTTGGCTGATGATGAAAGAAAAATTTTCGGCCACAGCTTGATTCAGGAAGTATTTGATGATTCCTTCTCCATTATGACCCCCATCTATGAGGGACATTCCCTTAATTATCGTATAGACGACGAAGTGATCATATCAGTGCTGATCAACAATATCAGATATTCTTTTAGAACCAAGGTTATAAATATAGCCAAAGATATTAATCTTAGACTTTTAGTGCTAAAAATGCCCCGGGAGCTTCAACCGGCGGACCGCCGAAACCTGGTCAGAATAAAAACCCTGTTGCCCATAAAATACAAAATTATTGATTCTGATCAACTGGATCTATGGCACAATATTGATCCGGACCATGAAACCTATTTAACCGATCTTAGTGGCAACGGCTTGAGCATATCCTTGGAAAAATCTTTGTTAAGCGGTGTCATAATGGTCTTGAACCTTAATTTAGGCAATGGTACGGAGATGAAAATCCTGGGAGAAGTAGTAAGATGCGAAAAGCTCAATAAACAATACCGTATCGGGATCAAGTTTATGGATATTACCGAGAGGCAAGAGGATTTGATCATCAGCTATGTTTTTCAATGCTTGCGTAAAACCATCAAATTAAGCAGGGAAGATTAAATATGGAAAGCAATATTATTGGCAAACAGGGTGATATTGGTATAGACCCGCATCAATATCTGCCGCTGGTAAAATCAATTGTAGACCGCCTTGATGTTAAAATTCCGACCTATTGGGATAAGGAAGATCTCATCGGGTATGGCATTTTAGGATTAATGGAGTCACTGGAGCGTTTCCAAAGTGACAAAGGCGTACAATTTGCCACTTTCGCCTCCAAACGGATCAGAGGCGCAATCATTGATGCGCTGCGAAAGGATACTCCCCTGTCTCGCAATTGCTGGCAAAAGATACAGGTCATTACTGGAGCAATGGAGAAAATTTCAGGAGTTACCGGCAAGGAAGCCTCCATCGAAGAAATTGTCCGGGAAGTGGATATGGAGAGAGATGAGATTGAAGAAGCCCTGCAGTCATTCAGATTAATGGCTTCCATTTCTGTTGAGCAATCGTTGGGTTTCGATGATCTGACCGTAAGAGATACACTGAAAGCACCGGAAGACAAGTCACCCGAAGAAATAGTCCTGAAAGAGGAACAGACGCAACTTCTGATCAAGGCCCTGGAAACACTTGAAGAAAGGCAGCGGCTGGTGCTGACGCTCTATTATTATGAAGAAATGAACCTGAAAGAGATAGCCTTAACCCTTGATGTAAGCGTATCAAGAGTATCACAGTTAAAAACGATGGCAATGGCAACCTTACGAAGGCATTTGGAGTCAGATAAAAATAGTATAACCGGCTAAATAAAAAATAAAAAATACCGATATATAAGAAAAGGAGGAGAAGAATTTGTTAACTGGTATCTATTGCTCCACTACGGGGTTAAATGCGATGACCCAAAAGATGAACACCATATCCGATAACATAGCCAATGTAAATACCGAAGGATTCAAGCAGGAGAAAATTGCATTCAAACCCTTCCTCAACGAGATCAACGGAGCAGTATCCGCAGGAAAATCCATTGATTACAGTGCAGGGGGGCAAAAAGAAACTGGTCGGATATATGATTTTGCAATAAATGGGGATGCCTTTTTTACGGTAAAAACAGATCAGGGTGACAGGTACATAAGAAACGGTTCATTTAACTGTGATTCATCCGGTTATTTGACTGACAAAACCGGCAACCGAATAGCCGGTGTGTCAGGTGAGGTAAAAATGGTTGATGGCACGCCTGATCAGAAGTTTGCATTGGCTGCCGTTAAAAACAAAGAGACCCTTGTTCGGCAAGGGGAAGGCTTTACGACATCAGTGCAGAACGAGATTTCACCGGCCGATTATGAAGTGAAGCAGGGCAGACTGGAAACTTCAAATGTTGACCTGATCTATAATTTATCCGAAATGATAGTCACCTCCAGGAATTACTCGTTAAACACTAAGATGTTAATGTCTATGGATGAAATGATGAAAAGAGCAGCCAATGACATTGGATCTATCAAATAAAAAAATTTCTGTATTGGAGATGTGAAAGTATATGGCAAAGACTATACTAATCGTTGATGATGCGGCTTTTATGCGAATGATGATCAAAGATATCGTGATCAGGAATGGCTATGAAGTTGTGGGCGAAGCGCAAAACGGGATTGAAGCCTGTGAGATGTATAAAAAATTTAAACCGGATTTGGTGACAATGGATATAACCATGCCGGAAAAAGATGGTATTACGGCAGTGAAAGAAATTATGGCATCAGATGCTTCTGCTCGGGTAATCATGTGCAGCGCCATGGGACAACAAAAGTTGGTCATGGATGCCATAAAAGCAGGCGCCAAGGATTTCCTGGTGAAACCATTTAAAGCTGAAAGAGCCCTTCAGGCGATTGAAAAGGCATTACTGTAAAGGATTAAAAAATAATTATGAGCGACGTACTTTCTCAATCTGAAATTGACAAACTCATAACAGCTTTTGCCAACGGACAAGATGACCTGTCTCTTCAAGCTAAAGAAGAGCTGCAGGTGACAGCCAAAAATTACAATTTCCGCAAACCGAATAAATTTACCAAAGACCAGCTTCGGACCTTATTTATGATTAATGAGAATCTATCAAGGATTCTCGCTAATTTTTTATCCGGTTATTTGAGAAGCAGAGTGAATATAAATATCGTCTCCGTTGAGCAATCAACTTATGAAGAATTTCTGCTCAGTATGGTGAGTCCGGTTTTAATAACCATTTTTCAAATGCCTCCTTTGACCGGCAGCGCAGTCATGGAATTCAACAGTAATTTTTTTACACCCGTGATCGATCTACTGTTGGGAGGAAACGGCAGAAGAAGCACCGATCATCGGGAGTTGACCGAAATCGAACTTCGTGTGATGAAAAATTTGAATCAGAAGATACTGGAAAATATGGCCATAGCATGGTTGGATGTTTTTCATTTTGAGCCACTTATTGGATCAATGGAAACAAACCCGCAATTCAACCAGATCATATCGCCGAATGAGACCGTCGCGATCATCACCTTTACAACGGAAGTTGCAGAGAATCAAAGCATTATTTATTTGTGTTTTCCATGGGAAACCTTAAAAGAGGCAATTCCCAATCTTACCGCTCAGAATTGGTTTGCTACCCAGAAATATCAGGATGAATCAAACACCAAAGATATTCTGAACAATTTAAGCAAAGTGTCTTTGAACATAAGTGCTTGCTGTGGTCAAACCGATTTGACGGTTAGAGAATTTCTGCAATTGGAAGAAGGCGATGTGATCCTTCTCAATAATATCGTCGGCGATGATATGGAATTGCTGGTGGAAGGTTCTCCTCAATATAAAATACAACCTGGAATAATAGGCAATAAGCTGGCCACATTGGTAACAGGCCGAATTTAGGGGGAAGAACATGGAAAAATCATTCTTATCGCAGGAAGAAATCGATGCGTTATTAAACGGAAACAACCAAGTTTCTGATGATGATAATAATGCCATGATTTTAACTGTGGATGAACAGGATGTTCTAAGTGAATATGGAAATATTAACGTCGGCGCAGCTTCAACAGCTTTGTCAGAGCTGCTGGATCAAAGGGTAATTATTGATACGCCGAAGATAAAATATACGACGCTCGGTGAAATTCACCAGGGCTTCACCGCCCCATATGTGTTGGTTGAAGTACAATATACGACCGGAATAGAAGGAAACAACCTGTTTATCTTAAAGGCGGAGGATGCGGCAGTCATAGCCAATATTATGATGGGCGGCAATGGCCAAAATGTTTCCAGTGACATGGATGAATACACATTAAGTGCTGTCGCCGAAGCAATGAATCAGATGATGGGATTTTCAGCCACGGCATTGTCAGAGATGTTCAAACAGACGATTGAAATATCGCCTCCCCAAGTGAAGCTGATAAGCATAGAGGATTATCCGTCAGAATTGAATATGGATCTTACGGAGCCGATGGTAACAACATCCTTTAACCTGAAAATCGGAGATCTGGTGGAAAGTCAGGTCATATTGATTGTAAGTCTGGAAATTGCCAGAAAACATGTGAAATATATAATCGAGGATACTGCCAAGGAACTGGAAAGCATTACGTTAAAAACAGAAATACAAAGGGAAGAGCAGATTCCAGTTTCACCGGGAAGAAATACATTCGAAGAAAACAATATTTCTCTGGGCAATAGCGGCAACCTCAATCTAATTATGGATGTTCCCCTCCGGTTATCGGTATTGCTTGGCAGAACCAAAAGAAGTATTTCCGATATTCTTAAGCTGACCCACGGATCGATCGTTGAATTGGAAAGACTTGAAAATGAACCGGTTGATATCCTGGTAAATGAAAAGCTCATAGCCCGCGGGGAAGTCGTCGTGGTCAAAGAATACTTTGGCGTACGCATCACAGAAATAATATCAATGGAAAACAGATTGAAAAATCTGGTGCAAAAACAGAATTGATAAAAGAAAAGACCTAAAGAGTAATCATCATAGATAAGGAGAAAGGCAATGGACATAACGTCGCTGATCGGATTGGTTTTAGCTTTCGTTTCACTTATTGGGGCATTTATGCTTGAAGGCGGAACGATGGGTATGCTGCTGGTTTTAACTGCAGCCATGATCGTATTTGGCGGAACCTTCGCAGCGACGATAGTTAGTTTTACCCTGGAGGACATTAAAAGAGTACCGTATTTTGCGAAAAAAGTTTTTGTAAATAAAGACCCGGATTATCGTGGGGTGGTGGAAACACTCGTAACTTGTGCTGACAAGGCTCGCAGGGAAGGATTCCTCAGTCTGGAAAGCCAAATCGAAGGGATCGATAACAAATTCCTGGCGCGGGGACTACAGATGGTAACTGACGGGACATCTCCTGAATTGACCAAAGACATGTTGGAGATGGAGATCGATAGCTTTGAAACCCGTGAGAAAATTGGCGTCGAGATGTTCATGACTGCGGGCGGATTTGCTCCTACTATGGGTATTATCGGTACAGTAATGGGAATGGTAACGGTTTTGAGCAATTTGTCCAACCCGGAGGAATTAGGGGCTTCCATTGCCGTAGCGTTTCTGGCAACCCTCTACGGCATCGCGTCGGCCAATATCCTGTGGATCCCGTTTGCTTCGAAAATAAAAATCAGAATTGCGAGAGAAGTACTGTTAATGGAAATGATCCTGGAAGGTGTCCTGGCGATTCAAGTTGG
>CAZRMB010000021.1:0-4872 GCA_964600925.1 uncultured Syntrophomonas sp. | reverse complement strand
GGGATGGAACGTTGGCTGCTCAGTTATGCAGACTTCATTACATTATTAATGGTGTTTTTTATAATGATGTATGCCTTGAGCAAGGTGGATGTGGCAAAGTATAATGCCATAGCGCAATCGCTGAGCGTGGTCCTGACCGGCAGTACCATACAAGAGCTGGATGACCCCGGACCATCTTTAGCTCCGGGTGTCAGCGGTAAACAAACTTCAGAGCAAGCAATTGACCTCGCGGAAACTGCCGGCCAATTGGCAGAGGTGCAAAAACAGATCGAGAAATTCATCAGTATTGACAAGATAGATGGCTCTAGTAATACAGCGGGGCAAAGCTCCACCAAACTGGCAGACTATATCGACATAATTGAACAGGAAAGAGGCCTGGTAATAAGCATAAAGGATACCTTGCTGTTTCCCAGTGGTTCAGATGAGCTTAATCCTCAAGCCCAGGTGGTGATCGAACAACTTGGCAAAGCGCTGGATCAGGTGCCAAATCAGCTTCGTGTGGAAGGACATACGGACGATCTGGCCATAAATACAGAGCAATTTCCCTCCAATTGGGAACTGTCGGTAGCGCGAGCCACAACTGTATTACATGTGTTGCAGAAGGACGTGGGAATCGATGCCCAGCGTCTTTCAGTAGGTGGCTACGGAGAATTCAAACCCTTGGTCCCCAACACCAATGCAGCCAATCGATCTAAAAACCGACGGGTTGACATCGTGATTCTCAAGCAAAAGTACTCCGAATTCTAATTTTGATAATTGGGATAAAGGGGAGGGGTGGTTGCCATTAACAAAAAAAGTGTTGTGATCATGCCAGTAATGATGCTGCTTTTTTTATCCATAATTGCCTTTGAATTTTACGGAAAACCAATCCAGGCGCAAGAAGAAAGTGAGCAAAAGTTCACTTCCAACTGCAAAATAGTTGGTTACAGTTATTTAGGGGCGCCCATTGAAAGATATGAAATAACCCCCCGCAGTTACAACAAGACCATGCTGCTTACCTTTGCCATGCATGGCTATGAAGATGGCTGGGACAAGGATGGCAAAGCAATCGTTCAGATTGCCCAGGATGTTATCAAGCAATTCTCAGAAAGTCCGCAAGAACTGAAGGAAACCAGATTGATTGTTATCCCCTGTGTAAATCCGGATGGGATAAGTGATGGTTGGAGCAGCGGTGATTTTGGGAGATGTAATGCCCAGGGAATCGACATCAACCGGGATTTTGATTACCACTGGCAGTTTAGCAATGAAACCAGATACCGTACCGGAATTGCTCCTTTTACCACGCCGGAAGCGCGAGTTCTAAGAGCTGTGGTTATGAAGGAACAACCGGATATAATCATTGATTTTCATGGATGGCTGAATTGTACGTATGGAGACATTGCCATAACCGATTATTTTGACAAGGCTTTCGCAACCCAACGTATTAAGCCAAATCCTTCTGACAATTCTTATATGGCACAGTTTTTTACCGGCTGGTCGAGTCAGTATGCAAGGAGTGCACTGGTGGAATACCCTAATCCCAAGACCTATCAGCAAATGGTTGAGTTGGATTATAGCCAAAAAACCATTGATATTATCAGAAATATCTGCAGCCAAATATAAAAGTTGAAGTGTTAAGGGGACGGGGTTGTCAACAACCTCGTCCCCTTAACACTTTTGAACCCAAAGGATCAAAAAATATTCTTTGGGTTAATTCATTTTGTTTATTTTAAGATATTGCAGCATTTTTTCCTCGGCTTCCATTTGATTAAGGACTTTGGTTATAAAGATGTTTTCATCTCTGGACAGGTCCAAAGATCGGGTTATTTCATATACCTGATTGTCAAGATCAAACATTAATCTGAGCTGCGGCTTTTTGGGATCCTTGGAATTTTCATGCGTCACTACTCCTAGATCTCCATTCGATAAACCAACCATAGTGCCTGGCGGGTAAATATTTATTTGAGATAATAATTTATCTACCAGGCGGCCTGATAAGCGGGAATCTTTTCCTTGCTCCATAAACTCTATCGCTTCATGGTTGCTAAAACCAGGACGATAAGGCCGATCGGAAACCAGCGCATCAAAAACATCTGCCACTGCGACAATGGATGCATATTCATGAATATTGCCTTGGCTCAGACCCCGTGGATATCCGCGACCATCAAAACGTTCATGGTGTTGCAGGATGCATTGAATGGAGCTCTTGGGAAGATAAGCTACAGTTTTGGCAATCATGAACCCTTCCCAAGGATGTTTTTTTACCTCAATATATTCTTCATAAGTAAGAGCGCCTGGTTTATTAATAATTTCGAGTGGTATTTTGATCTTTCCAATATCATGAAGCAGAGCTCCTATACCAAGATTCTGGAGTTGAAAACGGTTGTAACCATTGCTTATCCCAAGAATGATAGCCAGGGCACATACATTGACACTGTGCTGATAGGTATAATCGTCATAATCCTTGAGCTCCGCCATGCCTATAGTGAGGGAGCTGTTGGAAGTCAGGTCGTCAATGATGTTATCTACATGGCTTTTCATATCCTTAACATCAATTTTCAGTGTTTTCGAATACTGTTCATAACATTGTTTAACGCTGTTTATAGCAGATGTAAAATTGGCAGGACTTATTAAAGGCTCAGGATCCTCAATCCCTAATTGCGCATCAACATAAATAAATGGTATTTGGATTTCTTTTATACGATATACGTATCGTTCGGTCAAGACTTGTCCCGCCGTCAGCAGAAATTTATGTTTTGAATTTATTATGGGCCGTCCCAGAACCATTCCTGCAGTGATCCGGCTCGAAGATAACTTGATCATCTTATGTCCCTCCCAACCCATAAAATAATATACCAATCCAAAAAACAATGCGATAGATTTTTCTCGACAACGAGATGTTGAAGAAAAATATTGATCTTACAGGTTCACCGGATGATCAATATTTGATCGGGCCAAAAGAATGGCTTCCAATTCTTTCGCTGGCATAGGTTTAAAGACATTAAAACCCTGGATTTCGTTACAACTTTGTTGACAGAAAAAATCAAACTGCGAATCCGTTTCAACCCCTTCAGCGACTACATTGAAATTAAGATTCTGCGCCAGTTGGATGATCGTTTTTAAGATATCTTCCTCATTTTCTCCCCGGGAAACGCCTTGGACAAAATGCATATTGATTTTGACCCGATCGATCGGCAATGCTTTTAAACGTCCCAAAGAAGAATATTCAGTGCCAAAACCTTCAATGGCAATACTTACCCCCAATTGTTTAAGGTCGTTCAGCACTTGAATAATATAGTCTGATTCCTTATAGATAACGCTTTCATTAATATCCAGACCAAGATATTTTGCTTCAAGATCTGTATCTCTTAATACTCTGCCCACAAGATCTACCAAATCCGGCTTGCGCAGTTGTTCAACGGAAAGGTTGACCGTCATGCACAATGGCGACAGTCCCCGATCCTGCCATTGCTTGTTTTGGCGGCAGGCTGTTTCCAGCACCCACTCTCCAATTGGATGAATCAAACCGGTTTTCTCCGCCAGAGGAATAAATTTATCCGGCAAAAGCATCCCCATATCGGGATGTTTCCAGCGAACCAAGGCTTCAATACCGCAAAACTCTTTGGTTAAAACACTTACCTGGGGCTGGTACTCCAACACCATTTCATTTCTTTCCAGTGCTCTGTAAAGATTGTTGGTAAGTTTCATTTCATTGCGGGCATCCTTTTTCATGTTGGGAGAACACAAAGTATATTGGTTCTTACCACTATTCTTGGATACGTACATTGCCAGGTCGGCGTTTTTGATCAAAGTTTCGGCATCTTCACCATCCACGGGAAAAGCAGCCACTCCAGCGCTGGCCGTTAGATAGAACTGCTGGTTGTGGGCAAACACCGGTCTGGCCAATTCATGTACAATGCTTTCAGCTATTTTTTCAATGTCTTCTATTCGGTTCATTTGGGTGAGCTGGATAAGAAATTCATCACCGCCGAAACGGGTAACAGTATCATGTTTACGCAAGCGCCTGGTCAGTCTGGAAGCTACCTGTTTTAAAATATCATCGCCACCATCGTGTCCAATCGTATCGTTGATCCCTTTGAAGCAATCAAGATCTATGAAAATCACCCCAATAAGTTTCTCGGATCGTTTCGCCAGGTGGATCGCTTGTTCCAAACGATTGATAAACAGTGTACGGTTGGGAAGCCCGGTCAAACTGTCATAATACGCCAGTTTGTTGATTTTCCTTTCGGATTCAATTTTTTGCAGCGATTCACTGACGAGGTTGGCAATTATTTTCAACATCTCTATATGTTCATCCCGCCAAATATTATTGTTTTTTACGGAAGCAAAGAGTAACAATCCAATGATTTTTCCTTTGTTATGTATCTTTATTGCCAGCAAAGACTTTATGTTTAAATGTTTGAGTTTGTTTTTTGCCGCAACGGCTTCTGGTGGCAACATTTCCGCATTCGGTATGTGAATCAGGTCATTATGCCATTGCAGGTTCATCAACCATTCAAGATCTTCATCCAGTAACCCAAAATGATCGGCTTCGTTCCCTGCATTACACCATTCATATTTCTTAGCTTCGGGGGATAAACTAATTAAATAGGCACGATCCAATTGAAAATAATCAGCACTTATATTAAATAGTTCTTTAACGGTATCCTCCTGATTGACATAAGCAATACCTAAAAAAGCAGCAGAAAGACGGGAAACCATTTTTTGAAACTTGATTTGATTTTCATTTTCTTCGAGACGCTGAGTATATATGCGGTTGATATAAAAAGCTACCCACAAAATAATAATGTATATGGCAATTCTGATAAAATGGTCTGAACCATTAATCTGCACAGTAGCTGTTGGAATCTTCATCCACGCCCAGAGTTGGGT
>CAZRMB010000020.1:1491-18718 GCA_964600925.1 uncultured Syntrophomonas sp. | reverse complement strand
AGAAGAGACAGGCTGCAGCCTGTCTCTCTTGGTTGATAACGGCAGATTTATTTAGGCTTTGGACAGCCCTCCTTACACCAGCCGCCATGTTTACCAAAGCTCTTCATTTCTTTCAACTGAGCCTGTTGTTCTGCATTGAGTATAGACTGCACCTTCTGCCATTTTTGTTGGTGTAATTTGTGAATCTGTGTCTGCAAATCATTAATTTGCTTTACTTTTTCATCAATGGCAGGTTTATCCGTACCTGCAATCCTAAGCTGTCTCAATTCGAACTTGGCATCCATCAGTTTGATCTTAAGGGCTTTGGTTGATTGGTAGGTGCTCAGGTTGATTTCTTTTAACTGTTGAACTTGACGGTCGCTCAATTTTAGTTTCTCAGCTAGCGGTATTTGTTTTTGACTTTGGCTGGAAGCTTGGTTGGGACGGACACACTTGTTTCCTGCGCCAGTTGCCAGTGCTGCGTGGCCAAAAACCACTACCAGCGTCAGGCTAAGCGCCAAGACCACTAGTTTTTTCTTCAACCTGTCATCTCCTTTTAAGGGCATTACTTTTAGCGGAAGCTTCCAAATACATTTGCCCTCGGTATAAATATGCCCATTGATACATGGCATATTCACGGTTAAAAATCCCCCCGGTTATCCTGTAATACGTCTGTAACGCAGCTTAACGATTCCGTGTAATGGTTCTCTGGATTCGAAATATAATTGATAACCAGCATGCAAATACATTTCACTTATTAAGTTTCCTGCCTACCGTATTTTTCTGATATGATACAGAAAAAACAAGGAGCCAATTATTGTGAAGAATATTGTGTTGGAAAAGTATAAAGAAAACAAAAAAACGATCGGGACATTTTCTCACCTGCAAAGTGTCTCTGCCATTGAATGCCTGAAATACACGGGATTAGATTATGTGGTAATCGATATGGAACACAGCCCGGTTACGGCCGAGGGAGCCAGTCAGTATATAGCTGCAGCAAATAGTGCCGGAATAGCACCTTTTGTAAGGGTTGATGAAATCTCCAGAAGCCCCGTTCTTAAGATGTTGGATGCCGGTGCTCAAGCCGTAATCGTACCATGTGTAGATACCTTGGAACAGGCTCAGCAATTAGTCCAATATGCAAAATTTGCACCGCTGGGTTCGCGCGGTTTCTGCCCCAGCAGAGATGGTGGATGGGGTTTTGCAGAGCATGCTTCCGGCAGTATTGAAGAATATATGCAGACCTGCAATAAAGAAACTCTTTTGATTCTTCAATGTGAGACGGCAGGATGTCTCAATAATATTGAAAGAATCACCTCATTGCAGGGTGTAGATGGCATACTGATCGGCCCTTTTGACCTTTCGATTGCTCTCGGAAAGCCTGCCAAATTTGACGATCCGGAAATCAAAAACGCGTTTCAAAGGATTCTCAAGGCATGCAAATCAGCAGGAAAAATGTGCATAATTTTTGCCGGCAGTGCTGACACGGCAAAGAAATATTATGAAGAGGGTTTTGACAGTGTGGCAGTAGGGCTGGACTCCATCATTTTCATCAATTCATATCGCCAAATCGTTAAAGAAGCGATGAATGTGTGAAATTGCGTTACGCTTTATGTTTCTATTTCTTTGGCTAACTTACTTTTTCGTAAACTTTTCGTTTTTATCCTTGAAATTTGAATACCTGGATTAGGATATGATAATCTGACTAAAAAATAATTAATAAATTCTATAAGCGCAAACAGTATGAGAAATATTCCCCAAAAATAATATTTAAATGAAACTGACTGGCAAAATATTAATATTGGGATAAAACCTAAAATTAAAAGCAAATTAATATGCTTCAGTACAAAATAATATCGGCCTGCTGATTTAAAAGTTATATGTTTCTTTGTAAGTCTTATTAGACATATAAACCAATATATTGAACCTTGCAGTAAAATAAAACTTAATACTGATAATGGATAAATTACTTGGACTGTGTGTTCTTTGATGGCTACAAAATAGCACAACCAAAAAGCAAGAATACTGGCTAGTTCACCCGTTGATAATTTTATCAATTGCTTTTTTAAAACTTTTTTCATATTTGCCCCACAAATGATTATTTAAACAACGTCCAAGTGTTACGAAATTTTTTTTAACCGCCAATCCCCAGTTCCTTCATCCGTCGGTATAGGGTACTTCTTGATATACGCAGGGCCTCTGCAGTCTCTTTTTTCTTATATTTATTCTGTGCCAGGGCTTCCATTATGATTTGTTCCTCAATCATATCGTTTTGCTTGCCATGTGTGTTTTTCATCTGATTACTTAAAACCACTGCGGAAATTTTTTCGATTAGTTGAGCTGTGATCACTTCATCCTGGCAAAGCTGAACGGCAGCTTCAATAAGGTTCTGTAATTCCCGTACATTGCCTGGCCATCGGTAGGTCGTAAATAACTCCAATACCTCGTCTGCTATTTTTATAACCGGTTTATTAAATTTGCAGCAAGTTTTCTCAACAAACACCTGGGTCAATTCCAATATATCTTCAGGTCTGTCCCGCAACGGCGGGATGTCAATTTTAATAACGCCCAAACGATAGAACAGGTCTCTTCTGAACCGGTCATGCTCAATTTCAATCTCCAGATTTTTGTTGGTGGCAGCGATGATGCGCACATCTACCGGTATAAGCTTGGAACTTCCCAACCGCATAACTTTCTTTTCCTCCAATACCCGTAACAAAGTTGCCTGCAAATAAAGGGGCATATCCCCGATCTCATCGAGAAATATTGTGCCTTGGTCAGCCAGTTCGAACTTCCCGATATTGCCACCCTTTCTTGCTCCGGTAAAAGCACCCTCTTCATAGCCAAATAGCTCACTGGCGATCAGATCCCTGGGCAGAGCCGCACAATTGATGGCCAGATACGGATTATGCCGGCGTGGACTGGCGTTATGCATGGCCTGGGCTACGATGTCCTTGCCGGTCCCGCTTTCCCCCAGCAAAAGAACATTGGACGTGGAAGAGGCTGCAGCCTGGGCGGTTTTTAAAGTATCGGCAAAACGCTGGTTTTTCACCACAATATCACTGAAATACATCGTTGCTCCCCCGCCGATGGAATTGCGAACCAGACGATTGATGCGCTGCCTCTCCCGAATTACGATAACCACTCCGCCATTCAAAGCATTAATACTTTTAAAGGGATTACTGGTGATATTACAAGGTATGCTTTCATTTTTCACCAGTAAATTAAAATTCTCATCCGTAATGGTTCGACCTTGGGTGATTGAATTAATAAAATGATGGTTTTCCGGATGATTGGCCAACAAATCATAAATACTTCGGCCGATAACCGACTGTTTATGGTCGACTTTTAATATCCGGGCGCAATTCTCATTCATCAGCGTAATGGCGCGATTAGCATCCAGCGCCAGCAAGCCTTCCGTCATGGAATCATTGATAACCTCATGCAGGTTTTCGATTTTCCTCATTTCGATTTTAGATTTAATATGCATGGTCGCTGCCACTGCCATCCCCAGCGTTTGATTGTTGCCCAGATCATGGGGAGCAATCATTCCTAACCCGCCGATTAATTTGCCCTCATCAATAATAGGGGAACAAAAACTGCTGGCCACGCTGGAAAACAGGCAAAAATGCTCAAAGCCATACAAATAGTACGGTTTTACCAGCGACATCACGATCGAAGCAGTATTGGTTCCGACCAGTTCTTCCCGCCACAGGGACCCCTCAATCGCTCTGGCATTTTTAGCCCATCTCAGTGCCTGCGGATCTCCAATTACATCCAACAAACACAGGTTGGCATCTGCCAATACGATTACAAAACCTGACCCTGCCACATATTCCAGCAAACTATTCATGACCGGGCGGGAGGCTTCCAGTAGGTAGTCTGATGTTTGACGGTATTGCTCCAGTTCTGCCTGGGTGCATATATAGGGATTCTCTCGCAAAAACGGATCGATGCCAAAATCACAACTTCTTTCCCATGAGTCCCTTATTTCTGGACGAAGACTATTTCTCATCGCAGGGTTCTTATGCAGTTCTTCCCATCTTTTGCGGAGTTCTTTATAGGACATGGCAATTCCTCCCGACCACAAATCTATTAATTGCATATTAGCATAGCCGGCCTAATTTTGACACATAAAGTTTCAGTAAATATCAGTTTTCCTCTTCGGTTTATAAATTACTTCCGTCCAACTGAAACATTTGAAACGTTTTGCATCCTTTTGTTTCATTAAACGTTTCACGTCTTGTTTATATTTTTATTAATTAAATAGCAAAAGTTCATTTTACCGGCCTTTATATATGTTTCATATGTTTTGGCATATTGCTTGCGTATATTGGTGCAGTAAGATTCTGCTGTAATACATTTGGTTGCATATAGAAAGGAGTGATAAATTACTATCTACATTTATTCTTGTTTGGTTGACTTTAAAAAATAATAATCAGGAGATGATTTATCAATGAGAACATCCCAGGAATATTTGCAAAAATTGGCCTGTATGCGGCCTAACATTTATCTGGATGGAGAATGTATCGGCCGTGACCATCCTAAAGTTGTCCATGCCAGCTACGCCATCCAACTTACTTTTGATAAGGCCAATGATCCCGAATACAGCAAATGGCTGACCACCACATCTCATATCTCCGGTCAGCCTATTAACCGTTTTAACCATATCCATCAATCACCGGAAGATTTGCTGCTGAAGCAGGAGATGACCCGCAAAATGTGCAACCTGGTGGGCGGTTGTATACAACGCTGCATGGGCGCAGATTCCATGAACGGCTTGTCGGTAGTCACGAAAAACTGCGACTTGAAATACGGCACCGATTATCATGCCAGATGGCTTAAGTATTTGTCCTATTTCCAGGAAAATGACCTGGTCGCAGCGGCTTCCCAGACGGATGCCAAAGGGGATCGCAGCAAACGTCCCAGCGAACAGGATGACCCGGACATGTATCTGCATGTAGTGGAAAGAAGAGCCGACGGAGTGATTGTCTCCGGTGCCAAACTGCACAACACTATGGCCCCTTACGCTGACGAACTGCTGGTATTTCCGACTCGTGCCTTGGCCAAACATGAGCAGGACTATGCCATCGCCTTTGCCATCCCGGCTGATGCCGAGGGTGTATATATGATAGGCCGCCAGGCATTTGCCCCGGAAAGACAATCCAATCTGGCCGCGCCTTACCCCAGGCTGGCTGACATTGAAAGCATGACGGTGTTCGATCGCGTCTTTGTCCCCAATGAGCGGATCTTCCTAAACGGAGAAACCGATATGGGCGGCCAGCTGGCCCTGACTTTTGCCCTGTACCACCGCCACAGCTATTGCGGCTGCAAACCGGGCGTTGCCGACGTCATGCTTGGTCTTACCGCACTGCTGGCCGATTACAATGGGGTGGAAAAAAAGGAAAATGTCCGGGCTACTTTTGCGGATATGATCAGCGTTGCCGAACTGGTCTTTGCCGCCGGAATCGCATCTGGGGTCAAATCCTTCAACGCGCCCTCCGGTACGCAGGTTCCCAACATCATCTACGCCAACGTCGGCCGAAGACATGCCGGCCATAACATGTATCATGAATATGAATGCTTGTGTGATGTCGCGGGCGGATTGCCTGCCACCCTGCCGCTGACACCGGAATACAACCACCCGGTGGTGGGTGATTTCGTACGCAAATATGTAAAACGCCGCAATGGCGTATCCGAAGAGAATCATTACCGCGCTTATCACCTGGCCAGCGACATTTTGACGGGGGAAGGCGGGGCAGCCCTGCTGATTGCCGGTGTCCATGGAGGCGGTTCGCCAATCATGGAAGATATCGCCATCCTGGGTACCTATGATATCAACGGGAAAAAGAAATTGGCCAGATTCCTGGCCGGTATCAAGGAAGACTAAATAAAAAAGCGGATCACTTTTTATGATGATCCGCTTTTAAATATTCAACTTTGTTATGAGTTCCTGCTCGGTTACTCCGCTGATTTCGATCAATTTATGCCGGGCGGATTCGCCCTTTAGCAGTTTGACGTTCTTTTTGGGGAGCTGCAGCAACTGGGCCAGGAAATTGACCAGGGCCTGGTTGGCTTCTCCTTCCACCGGCGGCGCGGTTAGTTTTATTTTTAAACGTCCGTCCTGTTCCCCGACCACCTGATTGCGGGAAGAACGCGGCTGGACCTGTACCTCCAGACATACTCCCGTCGCATTGGCGGTCATCCTGAGGGCCATTATTTTCCCTCCGGCATGATGCTGCCCAACTTCTCCAGGATGGTCTTGGTGTCCTTGCTGAAGAAGAACTCGCTCAGCTCTTCGGTCTTGCGCTGGCTTCTTTCCAGCATCTCCATTTCTCCGCTGAGCTGGGCCTTGATCTCGGCAGTCATCATATTGAGCCGTTGCAGGACTTCCTGGTAGACAAGAAAAGTCTCGGCGATTTTTTTCCGGGATTCCTCCAGAATCATTTCGCTCTCCTTCTGGGCATTGGCTTTGATCATTTCTGCCGTTTGCTGGGCCAGAATAAGGCTGTTGTTCATGGTTTCCTCGAGCTTGCGGTAGTGATCCAGTTCATATTTGACTTTCTGGATGTTTTCCCGTAGCACGACGTTTTCACTGTACAGGTTTTCATAATCCTGAGCCAGGTTAACGATAAATTTTCTTACTTCTTCGGGGTCGTAACCGCGCATTTTTTTCCTGAACTGTTGATTGCGTATCTCCATGCCGGTTATCATTTGCCCATCTCCTTTCATGATTATAAATTATAACCGTAAGACTCTTATTAGGTTTATGCAATAGACCGTTTGGGGCCGGTCTTTATATGTGCTGGTATTATTCTATAAAGGGCGCAGCGGTCATGCCGTTGGGAAACAGTTTTAAAAGCCGCTCGAAACCTTCTTTATTTATGCTCAATCCCGCCCGGCTTTCCTGCACTGCCTGTTTATATATATACACAACGCGGGTCAGAAGTTTGGGCGGGTAATGCTGTCCGTCGACACGCACTGATTTTACCCCCCAGGCAGCCAACCATTGCAAATATGGATACAGACACCGTTCCAGCGGATAATAAATATGATTGCGGCATTGATAATCGGTTAATATTTTATAGGCCTGGCCGTGTTCATCTAGCAAGACAGGTTGGGCTTGCCCACATTCCTGCGAACAATCCCCGGGATTTTCGCCAAGAGCTGTCTGAATCAGACACAGATCCGTGATCATGGCCGGCATCGGACCTTGCACTATTATTTCGGCGGGGAACTGTCTGACCAGTGCCTTCATTTCCTCTGCGCTTAATTCCAGTGAAGCAGTGATGCGATCAATTCCCTGGTTTTGCAGAAACTCTGCCGATTTGCTGTTGGCTACGTTCAGCCCGCAGCCTGTCCATATTCTCCACCGGTCAGACTTCAGTATGTTCAGACTGCCCGGATCGTTAACGACAAAGCCATCCACCCGGCTTGATTCGGCCCATTTTTTTAATTGATAAACGGATTCAATATCTTTTTGCGTCACAATACGCGGGGTTTCTATAAATATTTTGGTCTGCCCTTCACGGTGGGCGTCAACTATTGGTTTGAGCTTTTCCAGTTCTATTCTGCTCTGGTGCTGACGCATGCTGTCCAGACTGATGATGATATTGTCAACTTCCTGCATCAGCATCTTCTGCAGTCCATCCTGATCAGCAACCATAACCGTCAGCTCGGTCTGAAGCGGAGACGGTGATTCTTTCTCCACCGGTATATGGAAATCATTTTCACCCAATGGTGTCAGTTGCCGGGCTGTGGTATTCCAGGCAGGTTCTCTTTTCCCATCCAAGCCGATATCGTCTTTATCGGTAACCTTGAAAAGGCTGCCGCAGCAGATATTGCGGATGCTGTTTTCCTCCAGAATCTGCATATCCCGCATATCAGGCTGAAAGTTTTCAGAGTCCTCACGCAGTCTGTCCAAGGCCCGCCGGTAGCTGCCAATGATCAGGGCAAGCTGCTCCTGGCTGCGCATCCGGCCTTCAATTTTAAATGAACTGACTCCGGCACTTATCATCTGTTTCAGGTAAGGATACAAGCAGAGATCATTCTGGGCCAAATAATACTGAGGGTCATCGGTACTGATCTGTTCCAGGCCGGACATGCGGTACTGCCAGCGGCAAGGTTTGCGGCAGCGGCCCCGGTTGGAGCTTTCCAGATACATAAAGCTGCTCAGCATACACTGCCCGCAATGGGAAATGCACATTTCGCCATGGACAAAATGCTCAATGCCGATCTTGCTTCCCTGATGGATGGCTTCGATTTCTTGCAAGCTTAAATGTCGCGTAATTATGACGCGGCTGAAACCGTTCTTTTCCAGTAAACGTGCAGACTCCACATTATTTATACCCATCTGCACACTGGCATGGAGAGGAACATTCAGTCCTTGCTCCCGGCAGATCTGTGCCACCGCCAGATCCTGGACGATAAAAGCATCGACCTGCAGATCTGCCAGTCGGCCCAGGTAATCCTGCAGTTCGGTCAATTCCGATTGATAGTATAAATTGTTGACGGTCACATATATTTTTTTCTGCTCATGATGCAGGTATTTTACAGCTTCAGCCAGTTCTTCATCAGAAAAATTAAATTCCGGGCGCAGCATACGCATATTGAAACGTTTGCCCCCCAGATAAACTGCATCAGCTCCGGCTTCCGCCACCGTCCGTAAGACGCTCATGGAACCGACCGGAGCCAGCAACTCTAAATCATACAGTGACATCTGTATATCTCCTTAAAAGAGGTTGTCGATTTCTTAAAATATCCCGACCAATAAGGAAAGTACTATCCGACGCACCAATTCCACCGCCATTAACGCGATAATGGGAGAAAAATCAATTCCACCCACTGCCGGGATCAGTTTTCGAAAAGGTCTCATTACTGGTTCGGTGACGTCTTCAATAAAACGGAAAACAGGATGATTATGATCGTGGGGTACCCAGGACATAAGCACCTGGGCAAAAATCAGGAAAGTATACACTTCAAACATAACATTGACAATATTATATAAACTCAAAGTATGATTTCCTCCTATTTTTATTATCCGAGTTCAATGGATCTGTTGCGGGCAGCTTCAATGGCATCAAAGAAAGCTCTTCGTATTCCGCCTTCTTCCAGTTGGCGCAAGGCCGCGATAGTTGTTCCTCCGGGAGATGTTACTTGCTGTTTGAGGATTGCCGGATGTTCCCCGGTTTCTTCCAACATAGCGACACTTCCCTTCACGGTTTGCAGAACCAATTCCCTGGCTGTAGCACTGCTCAAGCCTACACTTACCGCAGCCTCGATCATGGCTTCGATCATCAGGAATACATAGGCCGGTCCGCTGCCTGAAACAGCCACCACCGCATCCATATCCTGCTCTTTAACGATAATCGCCCGTCCGCTGGCGGCAAACAAAGATTTGATCTTTTCCAGATCTTCTGCTGTAGCGGTACTGCCCGCACACAAACCGGTCATTCCTTCGCCTGCCAGACAGGGGGTGTTGGGCATTGCCCTTATGACCCGTACAACATTTGGTGATAACAATGATTCCAAAAACCCGGTGCGGATGCCGGCGGCAATGGAAAGCAAAATTTTGTTTTCCTGCCAGCAGTCTATGGTATCTGCCAGGGATTCGCGGATCTGGTTGGGTTTTACCCCCAAAATAACAATATCAGCAGCAGATATCAAATCTTCTTTGGCCGCGCTGACCGCTTTGAATTCATTTTCAAACAAGTGCAGTCGGCTTTCGTTCAAATCATTGATATAAATTTTCTGCGGGGTCAGTTCGGTACTGCGGGAAATCCCCCGGAGCAATGCGTAGGACATATTTCCACAGCCGATGACGCCCAGGGTCCAGGTCATCTTCTGTCCCCCTTGAAGGCCTCCGGCACCGGAAGCGGATTCTTGCGCATCAGTGAGCGATGATCTTTGGCAACTTCAACATTTGAGGGCGCAAACAGGAATATGTTGCGTCCCAGTTGCTGACTTTGTCCATCCAGCGCATACGTAGCCCCACTGACAAAATCGATGACACGCTGGGATACTTCCGGGGCAGTATTTTCAAAATTCAGGATCACTTGTTTGCGATTTTTCAAATGCTCGGCTATCGCCTGGACCTCATCGAATTTTTCCGGTTCACATACCATTACTTTGAGATTTTTGCCGCTATGGATACTGACCAGATTGGCTGATTTACTTTCCCGGTCATACCCGCCAGGCGGAAGTTCCATAAATGGTTGTTCCTCTTCTTCGCGTACTCCCAGCCATCCCCAAAAACGATCCAATAATCCCATTGTTATAGCCTCCTCAATCATTAATCATTCATTTTCTTCGAGCAAAATTCCCTGCGGGTTGAGTATTTATCTTAATTAAACAGTGCGCTGCCAATACGCACTATGTTGGCTCCTTCTTCTACGGCGACTTCATAATCCTGTGACATTCCCATGGAAAGATATTTGAGATCAACATTGGTAAATTTTTTGCATTTTAGTTTTTCCCTAAGTTCGAACAACTCTGCAAAGATTGGACGACTTTCTTCCCCCACGGAAGATAGCGGTGCCATGGTCATAAAACCATATAAACGCAGTGATGTCAACTGACCCAGTGCATCAAGAATCCCGGCCACGTCGGCCGGTTCGATGCCCGCCTTTTGTTCTTCGCCGGAAATGTTCACTTCCAACAGCACGGCCGCCTCTGTTTGCAGATAACGGGCTCTTTTATTGATCTCCTCGGCTATATGCCAGCTGTCCATGGAGTGAATAAGATGGACATGGCCTATGATATCCTTTAGTTTATTGGACTGCAACCTCCCGATCATATGCCATCTGGCTTCAGGAATAGCTGCCTGTTTGCGGTTCAATTCCTGGGTTCGGTTTTCTCCAAAATCTCTGATACCCAGTTCATAAACTTGCTGCGCGGTTGCAATATCAACTGTCTTGCTTACCGCCAGCAACGTTACATCCTGCGAACTGCGCCCGCTTTTTCGGGCTGCCCTCTCGATGTTTTGCTGAATGGCAGTAAGATTCTTACTTAGTTCTTCCATTTTTTTCTCCTGATCTAAATGAAAACGAAAAATCAAAGTTTAACTTTGTCCGGTTTTATAATAACCATATCGTTGGGATCCAACCCTTCGACAACCGCTGTCCCATCCTTTACCGCCTGCACCTGTACCGGTCTGAAGGTTATTTCTTCGCCGTCCATGCAGTATATCCCTTTTTCCTGACCATGATTAATCAGTGATTGCTCCGGCACCAAATAGCCGCTGGGCGATTTAAGGGTCAATTCTGCATCGACCTTTCGTTTGTTCAACAATTCTTCCTTAAAACCGTCAGTTTCAACCAACACCACCAGTTTGTTAAAGTCGTTTTTAAAATCGATCAAGATACATTCGCCCAGCATCGTTCCGTCAACAGCCAGACTGGCAGGCTGGTATTTTTTTAGTGCAAGGGTTTCGTTCTGTTCCGGAAATTGCAGTATCAAACGGGTCGGTGCAAGATTGTCGACGATTTTATATACACCCTGACCGGTCTTGAATTCTGATCCCGGGTCATGATGCTGGATGCGATAACTGAAGGTTTCAGGTCCCACCGCTGACAAGGTCACATTCTGCAAAACTTCTTCCAGCCCGTCGATCTGCCGGGAAAACAACCCGCTGGCAGAAGCATACAGCGATTTCTTTTCACCCCTGTTAATATAATAACCCAGTAAAGCATTGATTCTGACCTTGCTGCCGTCACCAACCATATTTTCAAAAAATCCGGTCGTCGGAGCATTGTAAACAGATTCCTGGCGTAAAACCAAACCCTGACCCTGGAGTTTTTCCTCCATGGCACCGTATTCAGCCAACACTGTATCCCGCTGATGATAACGATAAGCAATGACCAAGTTACGCCCTGCCAGGTAGACAAGGCTGCCGGCCAGCACAACGATTGATATCACAGCCACCAGCTTCAGAACCGATTTTTTGGCTTGGGCACGCTCATTCCTTTCCAGTCTGTCTGACATGATTTCCTCCCTTTTTATGGGGAGCAATATCGCCGTTATGGCTGAATTAAGCTATGATTCATATTTCATTTGTATATTTTAAAGTGCGATAAAACTCACTCCGAAAGTCGAACCTTTACCTACTTCGCTTTCCACAAATACTTCCCCGCCGTGTGATTCTACGATGTGTTTCACGATCGACAGCCCCAGGCCGGTACCACCTTGCCGACGGGAACGGGCTTTGTCAACGCGGTAAAAACGTTCAAAGATACGTGGCAGGCTTTCGCGGGGGATGCCTACTCCGGTATCGGTTATCGTCAGGATCAACCGTCCCTCCTGTCTCTTGCTGCGTATAACGATACTGCCGTATTCAGGGGTAAACTTAATCGCATTGTCAAGCAGATTGATAAAGACTTGGTTGAGCAGATCTTCATCAGCCTGAATATAAGAATGATCATTGCGGTAGATCAGATCCACCCGCAGTGATTTCTCACTGATCTGCGGCCCCAGAATGTTCAGTACATTGCGCATCGAGGTAAGCATGCAAACTGGTTTGGGACGCATGATCCTTTCCTTGGATTCGATGGACGAAAGGCTCAGCATGTCCTCAATCAAACGGCTCAAGCGATAGGTTTCAGCATCAATGATGGATAAAAAGCGACGGCACTGGTCGCTGTTCTCCATCGCACCGTCCAGCAGCGTCTCCACAAAACCTTTAATGGAGGTCAGCGGAGTACGTAGTTCGTGGGAAACATTGCCCAAAAAATCGGAACGCATCTGATCAAAATTGCGGGCATCGGTCACATCATGAAATACGGCAACCGCACCATTGATTCTCCCCTGCTCGTCTTTTAAGGCACTGGCATGAATACGATGGGTTTGGGTGCTGGTTGACAAAGTGGTTTCAGTGAATACCTCTTTGCCCTTCTTTAAAACATCATTCATCATACAAACAATTTTTTCATTATCAGTAATATCAAAAAAACTCTGCCCAATCAGTACTCCATCCCTGACCAGGAACAGATTTTCGGCAGCACGATTGGCCAGCACCACCTCTGCGTCCTGGTTGAGTACCAGAACAGCTTCGGCCATATTGCCTAGAATGGAGTTCATAACCGTATTTTCCTGAATGACTGGCAGCATTGTTCTCACCTTCTGTATACGGGGCCGTCTTTCTCCACAAATTTATAGCCTACCCCGCGTACTGTTTCTATATATTGAGGATAATTGGAATCATCATTCAACTTCTGACGCAGATGGCGAACATGAACATCCACGGTACGGGTATCACCGGAAAATTCATAACCCCATACTTTTGCCAGCAGCAATTCTCGCGTAAACACCCTTCCCTGATTAGAGGTCAGCAGCCTTAACAGTTCGAACTCCTTGGGCGTAAGTTCCATTTTTACTTCGCCCATAAAAGCTTCGTGCTTGTCCGGAACCAGAATCAGATCTTTAAACACATAAGCCTTGGCCCCCACTGCTTTTTCATCAGCCAGGATTTTCACCGCCCGCAGTCGTGCATTGACACGAGCAATCAGCTCGCGCGGACTGAAAGGTTTGGTTATATAGTCATCAGCACCTGTTTCCAGGCCGAGTATGGTATCAAACTCCTCGCCTTTGGCGGTCAGCATTATAATAGGAATGATCTTGCAAACATTATCCTGCTTTAAATTACGGCATACTTCCAGGCCGTCCATTTTGGGCAACATGATATCCAGAATGATCAGGTCAGGCAATTCGGATTTGACCTTTTTCAAGGCACTCAGCCCGTCATAGGCAACCAGAACCTCATATCCTTCTTTTTCGAGATTGAAACTAACCAGTTCCACAATATATGTTTCATCATCCACAACCAAAATTTTTTCTCCGGACAAATTATCACCTCAATATGTTAGGTTGAGCAACGCTCCCATGCGTCCGGTCATACCTTTGTCACGGCGGTAGGAAAAAAACAGATCCGGGTTGCAGGCCGTGCACAGAGAACAGATACTTATGTTATTTGAATTTATACCTGCTTGTAATAGAATTTGCCGGATCGTTGATGTCAAATTCCAGCAGAAGCGTCCGGATTCAAAATTGATTATATCCTCATAATCAGGGAAATTTATTTTCACTTCATCAGCCAGCACCGGGCTGATTTCAAAACAGCAGTCTCCGATTCCCGGCCCGATTGCGGCCCATAATTCACCAGTCTGACTGCCGTATTCCTTCTGCATGATAGTGACGGCCTTTTCCGCAATCCTTTGCATGGTTCCTTTCCATCCGCTGTGAACCATCCCTATTGCACGATTATCGGGATCAAACAAATATATCGGTACGCAGTCAGCATAAAAACTAAGCAAGGCTACTCCGGGCTGATTGGTTACAAAGCCGTCATAATCAGGCAGGGACGAATCATAAAGATAGGCTCCCCGTCCCTGGTGCTGCTTGTCGACACGAATGATCCTGTCACCGTGTACTTGCCGGCAACAAACTGCCTGTCCCAATTCCAGTCGAACATTAGCCAGGAATTTTTCCCGGTTCGAAATCACCCGTTCCTGCTCATCCTCAACATGCAGACCCATATTCGCCGAGTTAAAAGCTCCGGTACTAGAGCCTCCGGTACGGGTGGAAAAAGCTATATCCGCTCCGGCTTGCCGCCATTCTTCTATCGTATAATAGGCAATTCCGTTCCCCTCATTTAAAATCCACGCAGACATTATATTTCCATCACTTTTGTTTCATTTGATCAATGGTATTGATAAAACCGTTTAAATCAGTAAACTGGCGATATACGGAGGCAAATCTTACGTAGGCAACTTCATCCAGATCACGCAGCTTGTCCATAACCATTTCGCCAATCGCCATGCTGCTGATCTCGCGCTCATTTTTATCCCGCAGTTCAGCTTCGATCTGATTTACCATATGTTCGATTTGTTCAATGCTGACAGGGCGTTTCTCACAGGCCCGGCCAATACCATTCAATAGTTTGTCGCGATCAAACTGTTCTCTGGTGCCATTCTTTTTAACGACCAGTAACGGGCGTTCCTCAACTCTTTCGTAGCTGGTGAATCTTCTTTTACAAACTACGCATTCCCGCCGTCTTCTGATGGCAGAACCATCTTCACAGGAACGACTGTCAATGACCCGGCTGTCTTCTGCCTGGCAGAATGGACATCGCACGCCAATTACCCCCATCCTTAAAAAGCCTCTATGCCCTTATTATGAACAAATTCGCATTTTTATTCAACTGTCAGCGCCGATTTAATAACGTTCATCTTCCGGCAAATATTTTTTGGTGTATTGTGAGTCTATCTCACTGAAAGTAGGTACTTCCACCAAGATAACATCCTTGCCGATCCTGACTATTTTCTCCCAGGGAACAATCACTTCCTCCCGTCTGGAAAAAATGCTCCATCCCCGCAGTCGTCCCGGCAATACAAAAGCCAATACCTTGCCTCTTTCCATATCCAGATCGATATCAATGATATTGCCTAGTTTCTTGCCATCCAGAATATTTACTACTTCCCGCGCCCTTAAATCAGATATTTTTACCATTTTGTCACCCTCTCCCCACCAAACATGATTTGCTCTTCTGTTAATATATGAAAAGTGTGGACAAAAGTTGACTGTTGCCTGCAAATACTTGGCGGGCAGAGGATCTGAGCATGTAGTCATTAAAAGTTTTAATTTTTTATCAACTCTACTACGTTATAATATAGTATTTTATCGTGTTTTACTTTACAATTATGAAGAATAAGCCTTATAATTTTATTGTGAATATGCCATATAATGGCATTGATTGATATAAAGCCTAATTACTTCAACCAATATTGGCTTGTTGCTGATACCATACAAGCAACATCGGAATTATAAACTGAAAGGAGTTGAATCATATGTCACATGATGCACATCCAGTCGAAGAAAAAAGTAAGGGCGCTTTAGTGGTTTATAATCTGATGGGTATTCTGCTGGCAGCTGGAATCGGCGGCGGACTGTTGTATGCTTTGATTTATCTGCTCAACTCTTAATTCACTTATATAATATTATTTAAGAATTATAATCTGGGCTCAAGTATCGGAATTTGAGCTCAGATTTATTTTTACATTACTATCCCCATTAGCACTGCAGCATTAATTTATATTCATTTGGAAAACTGTATACAATCTTCAGTGTTTAAATTCATTCTTCATTTGTGTTATTATTTACTTTAAATAATATTGATACATATATTTTGTGCTATTTTTAATTCTTTAAAATAAAATAATTCAGAAGGAGTGACCCCCATGTCAATGCAGATCAGTTATCAGAAGACGTCCAGTCCCAAAGAAAAGCCTGCGCCGTCAAGTCTCGGCTTCGGCAACTATTTCAGTGATCACATGTTCATTATGGACTACACCGAAGGCCGCGGCTGGTATGATCCCCGTATCGTTCCTTACGGTCCTCTGCCGATGGATCCCTCGGTCATGATATTTCACTACGGTCAGGCTACTTTTGAAGGTCTGAAAGCATATAAGGCAGCGGATGGCAGAGTACTTTTATTCAGACCAAGTGCCAATATGGCCAGAATGAACATTTCCAATGAACGGCTCTGCATTCCCCAACTGGATGAAGCATTCGCGGTTGAAGCCATCAAGGCGCTGGTCAATTATGATCAGGACTGGATTCCGGACGGAGATGGCAATTCCCTTTATATAAGACCGTTTGTCATCGCTACGGATCCTTATCTGGGGGTAAGACCTGCCCATAATTACATGTTCATCGTGGTTTTGTCACCGGTAGGGGCATATTATCCCGAAGGTATTGATCCGGTTAAAATATTTGTGGAAAGCAATTATGTCCGTGCGGTCAAAGGCGGTCTGGGCTTTACCAAAACCCCCGGAAATTATGCAGCCAGCCTGAAAGCCCAGGAGGAAGCCCACGAAAAGGGATATACGCAGGTCCTTTGGTTGGATGGAGTCGATAAAAAATATATCGAAGAAGTCGGTACCATGAATGTTTTCTTTAAAATCAACGGCGAAGTGATTACGCCGTCTCTGGAGGGCAGCATTTTAGCTGGTATCACCCGCGATTCCACTATCAAATTATTGCAAAGCTGGGATGTTCCTGTTACCGAGAGAAAAATCAGCATTGATGAACTCTACGCAGCTCATGCCAACGGACAGTTTGAGGAAGCCTTCGGTACCGGTACCGCTGCGGTTATCTCTCCCATCGGTGAATTAAATTATGATGGTCATATCATTGCTATCAACAACGGGGAGATAGGCACCCTGTCCCAGAAAATATATGATTCCATTACCGGCAT
>CAZRMB010000020.1:0-1391 GCA_964600925.1 uncultured Syntrophomonas sp. | reverse complement strand
AGTTTATCAGCTTCCTTAAGCTTCTTGATGATCTTATCAACGTCCTTTTTGTCTACTCCTGATAATTCGGCTGCTTCCTTGGCGCTTAACTCTTTTCCCGCCTTTTTAAAAGCATCCAAAACCTTTTGTTCATTGTCCATTATTTGAGCAGCTCCTTTCATGTCTAGTATGTTGTCATATAATGTAATTTATTCTGCCCCCGCTGTCAAATCAATTCTATCGCTTAATCTCCATCCAGCAGATTGCCGATGGTACCCAGCAGCGATCCTTCATCTTTGCGTTGCCCGGTCGGGCCAGCCTGGCTTATGATACGGTCGGCGAGACGACTGAAAGGCAGTGACTGCAGCCATACTGTTCCGGGTCCTTGCAAGGTGGCGAAAAACAAACCTTCTCCGCCAAACAGCACTGATTTTACCCCCTTGACCATTTCAATATCATATCTTACTGTTTGGGTAAGCGCTACCAGACAACCAGTATCGACCTTCAGGGTTTCCCCTGAAGCCAGTTCCTTTTTGCAAATGGTGCCGCCGGCATGAGCGAAAGCCCAACCGTCGCCCTCCAATTTCTCCATAATGAATCCTTCCCCGCCGAAAAAGCCTACGCCCAGTTTGCGTTTAAAATCAATCCCCAGCGATACTCCTTTGGCTGCACACAGAAAGGCATCTTTCTGGCAAATAACTTTGCCATTATATTGTTTGAGATCGAGGGCAATGATTTTGCCTGGATAGGGTGCAGCAAAAGAAACTTTCTTTTTACCCTGCGCCTGGTTGGTGAAAATCGTCATAAACAGACTTTCACCGGTTATAAGCCGTTTGCCGGCCGAAAACAGTTTGCCTGTTAATCCGCCGCTGGAGCTTTTTTCTGAACCATCACCGAAAATTGTCTCCATCTGAATGCCGGATTCCATATACATCATGCCTCCGGCTTCGGCAATTACACTTTCTCCAGGATCAAGTTCGATCTCAACAAACTGCATCTCTTCCCCGTAAATGGTATAATCGATTTCATGTGCCATGCTTGACGCCTCCTTAAATTTTTCAATAATGATTCTAAATAAATTTGGGTGGCATGGTTGCAGCTGAATATCCCGTCATATTAGGAATCGTCTGCAAGCCTTTGGTGATCAGTAGTTTGGAACTGCCTTCCGCTAAAATTCTTCCCTCTTCATTTTCCACCAGAACGTGGGACAGGCAAATGGTACGCCCGATTTTGATTCTTTCTCCCCTGGCTATGATCACTCCTTGGGTGATTGAAGCCAGATTGTGGACATTGACATCCATGGAGATCAGTCCTACGTCTTCCGGCAATTCCGAATAGGGCGCCCAGTAAGCGGCCGTATCAATAATTGAAGAATATACCCCTCCCTGGATGGCAGCATAGGGCGAGAGATG